>WFNC01000493.1 GCA_015488785.1 Flavobacteriales bacterium
AAGAACATCAAAAGTTCGCAAGAATAGGAGAGATGGGTGAGTGGCTTAAACCGCATGTTTGCTAAACATGTGTACGGGTGACCGTACCGGGGGTTCGAATCCCCCTCTCTCCGCATCATGTACTGATAATCAGTAAATTATCGGTATAAGGAATTAAAAAAAGGGACTGTATTTAAGTATATAGTTCCTTTTTTTTTGCCAATTTTATTAGAATAGTTATGTTTTAACTTTTTGAAAATGTAAATAAAATTCAGCTTTCTTTCTACTTACAAAATTAACACCTAACCACTTACTATAAAACAATAAGCATTTTGTGGAAATAGGGTAGAGTTTTTTCACCGATAAATTTTTTCTTGTAAACAGTATTTTTTCTGAGCAGAATGGTTTCTAAGGTGGATTTTCCATGAATGCATCTTTTTAAAATGATTAAAACCTGTATACTACACTCAGCTTGAATGGGAACAATACAGCCTTTACATATTAGTGTTTGAAAAGCCGGAAATGGTCGTCTAACAGTAGTAAAAAATGCTTAAGCAGTGTTAACTAGCTGAGAATCTATTAGCTATTATCTTTGTCTTTCTTTTTTCTTCTTTCAATTTCAGCGTTTAGTTCGTCGGGAGGCCAGATATCATCTTTGATGGAGCAGTAAACTTTTTGGAAACAGGATGGACAGTCACCACCACAGCCATCAATAATACAATCAATACCGTGAATGTTTTCAGTTTGCTCAAGCAGGTATTCTTTGGTTAAAAATTGATAGATAATGTTGTTGGGCACACTTTCCTGTAATTGAAGATGGAACCGCTGTGCTTCGAGTAGTGAGATAAGCTTTTGGAGGTAATTGGAAATTTCATCTTCCGACAGCAGGTCAACCGGCGGATATTCCCTAGGGTCAATACCAAGTATTTCGTAAAGAGGTTTTATTTCTGCATTTTCAAAAGCCAATACATTTTTTAGGAATATGTTTTCAAGTTCCGGATCAATTTCAGTGTTGTCATGTAATAATCCACCCTTTAAGATGAGCTTTGATTTCATTACAAAATTTTCTTGATTTATTTTTTCTTTCGGAGTCAGGTTTTCGTCAGATTCTTTCATAGTGCGATAAATTATATTAGAAAAAGGGGAACTATTTTTTATAATAACTGTTGCCAAAAAGTTTTGCGATAATGATTGTAGAATAAAATATTTCTCATTTCTGCCTAAGTATATGACAATTTTTCAATAAATCGATTTAATCGCCTGATATTGAAAGTAATATGCTAATAACTTTTACGAAAATAATTATTTAATACTCTGATATTCAGTATCCTAAAGTTTTATTTGCGAGATAGAACCAGATACATCAATACCAGAGATGAAACCAAAAGTAGTATTTTATTTGAAGCCCTAGACACCGTTTTGGGCAAAAGCATTAACATAGCTAGATTAAAGCTAATAGCTCTCTTTATAATAGCCTTAAACCAAGTTAGGATACTTCGATTTGAGGACTTAGCAATAGCCTTTGCCCATAGTGCAAAAAGGGATTCATCTTTAAGGCGAATTCGATACTTTATGACAAATATTGATTTCTATATTAGGATTTATTGCCAATTTCATGTTTGCTTTATTATTCCTCTAAAAGTGGCATTTACTAATTGAATTTATGAATTTTTAGTAATGATACTAAGATTAGGTGCCAATATTAAATTGAACCCTAATGCCAATCTCACACTTTATTAGAAATACATATCATCATAACTATCCGATACTACTATGATCTGTATTGTGCAAGGTTGGCCATGGCAGACAGGTTCAACAATGCATAAAAAACCGTAGACGCTGACGAACTACTGGATTTTTATATGCTTAGGTGTTAGCAACTGTTATCTTTACAGTTTAACTATCTTTATTTAGGTATAAAAATGGTCATTTCAGTTATTAAAATAGTTTATTCAGTAATATTTCTTTTATTAATTGAATTTTGAATAAGATATTTGCAGCATTAAATAATTATTAAATAACAAGTAAATTATGAAAAAAGTTTTTTTAGTATTGCTCATAGTAGCAACAGGATTTAGTTTTCAGAGTTGTAAAAAAAATGATGTTACAACTCCAGTTCCAACTCCAGTTCCAAACAAAGTACAATTGAAAGTTGATGCCAAATTTGGATCTATTTTAACAGATTCTCAAGGGAAGTCTTTATATTTCTTTGCTGATGATGCAAATGGTACTTCACATTGTGTAAATGGGTGTTTAAATAATTGGCCTATATTTTACGAAGCAAATATTACCATTGATAATGGTTTAGATATTGCAGATTTTGGTACGATAACTAGAGCTGATGGGTCTATGCAAACAACTTATAAAGGATGGCCCTTGTATCATTATATTTCAGATGTTAAAGCAGGGGATACATTTGGAGATGGTGTAAATGGTGATTGGTTTATTGCAAAACCTGATTATAGTGTTATGTATGTTTTTAATCAACTAATTGGTCATGACGGAGTTGATTACTTAAGTGATTATACACCAGGTATTGGAGAAACGGGTTACATTGTAGATAGTTATGGAAATACACTATATACTTTTAGTCACGATTCAAACAACACAAATACTTTTACTGCATCAGACTTTGGGAATAATGCCATATGGCCAATTGCAGAAATTACGCCAGCTAAGGTGCCAAGCAATTTAAATGCTGCTGATTTTGGAACTATTGATGTATATGGGAAAACACAATTAACCTATAAAGGATGGCCATTATATTATTTTGGTCAAGATAATGTTAGAGGAGATAATAAAGGAATAAGTTTTCCTGCACCAGGTGGTATTTGGCCAGTTGCTAATATTACAACAACGGTAGCACCATTATAAATATAATTATACAAGGTTTGTTTTTATCTATTATTGAAAACAAACCTTGTATTAATAATGATTAAATTATGAAAATAATATCCTTATTAACTTTTATATTTTTTTATTCGCTTGTACTACTTCAGTTTAAAGAAATAAAATTAAAAACTAATAACATGAAAAATTTAATATTCGTAATTCTATTTGTTATAGGAATACAAAACACAATATTTGCACAAAAAGACACTATCTATGTTTATGGACCCGGCGGCCCATATCCTGCAATGAATGATATTGCAAAAGAGTTTAGTAAAATACATAATATTACTGTAATTGTAAATAAAGGACCCGTGTCTAAATGGGAAATGAAGGCGAAGAAAAATGCTGATATTATTTATAGTGGTTCTGAATATATGATGACAGATTTCACAAAAAAATTCAGCAATATAAAAACGAGTACAATTTCGCCTTTATATTTAAGGAAATCAGGGATATTGGTTCGCCCCGGCAATCCTAAAGGCATACATTCATTACTTGATTTATTAAAACCAGATATTCATATTTTGGTTGTAACAGGTGCAGGATTAACAGGTGTATGGGAAACAATGATTGGTAAAACTAAAGATATAGACAAGCTAAAAGCATTAAGAAAAAATATAACTTTTTTTGCAGCTAATAGTGGTGTAGCAAAGAAAAAATGGATTGACGATAAGAAAATTGATGTTTGGGTGACTTGGAATATTTGGCAAATATCGAATAGTCGTTTAGCTGATTTTATTCCAGTAAAAGAGAAATATACTGTTTATAGAGATTGTGGTATTGCATTAACAACAAAAGGCTCTAATTCAAAAAATGCTAAAGAATTTTTTAATTTTGTTCAGAGTAAAAGAGTCCAGCCAATATTCAAAAAATGGGGATGGAGAACCTCTAAATAATATAACAATTTTACTAGGAAACGAGCATGACAATTTTGACCCACAGAGTAATGATTAAAATATTATCTCCTAAATATTTAGGGGTCACCAAATTAATAGAATTAAATATATGAAAGTAATTAAAAACTCAGTAATTCTTCTAGTAATACTATTTTCTTTCTCTTTGATCTCGTGCAATGATAAAAATGAATCTGATTATCATATTATTTCAGATGTTCCGGATTTAGTTATGCCAAATAACAATTTATCTTTTACAGAAGTAAAAAATTATAAAAATTATAAGATTGTTGCGGCGCATTATCGTACAGATAAAAATGAATTGCGGTATGTTTTAGCAAACAAGAAAGCTTTTAAAGCTTTTTATAAAAACCAACCCTTTCCTGAAGGAAGTAAAATTGTTAAAATAGGATGGAATGTTGAAAAAATGAAAAACTTTGACGTTGCACTTGAAGCAAATAAAATTCAGAGGATTGAATATATGATAAAAGATAAAATACGTTTTCCTAAAAAACCTGGTAATTGGGGATATGCAAGATTTGTCAAAAAAGGAGGTAAGTATAAAAGTTGGGATATAAGGAACAGTAAGTTGTATCTCTTGTCATAATCTGGCAAAAGATAATGGATATGTTTTTACTAAGTTTCAGAAATTGCAATAATCAATTTTTGCCTACCCATTTTTTAAATTCAGTGAGTTTTGCTTTACTTATAATTATATCAATGGGCGAAGGAGGATCTGTTAAAACTTTTAATTGAGTATTTCCATATTTTTCAATTTTGTCTATTGATTTAGCGGATAGAATTACTTGCCTTGATACTCTATAAAATTTGTTTTCGTTAAAAGTTTTAAAGAGTTCATCTAATGTTAAATTGATAGTTGATTTTTCTCCGTTGTGTTCAACTATATAGGTAATTCTATTTTGAGTAAAGACGTAGGCAATATTATTAATGACAACTGGTGATAATTTTGTTCCTTTATCAGCTAAAAGACGTTCTATTTGTTTTTTTTCTGGAGTGATAAACTTAGTTTGGATAGTTTTCAATTCGTTAAAATATTTTTCACTTATGGTTTTATTATTTTCTGAAATTTCTTTTAAATTTCTTTTATTTATTAGATTAAGAAAGTAAAAGATTAATAAAGAACTCAAAAGCCATAGAATAATGAATGTAAAAAGTAATTTTTCTTTTAGCTTATTAATTAGGATTTTTTCTTTTTCTATATTCGAATGAGAAGCAATAATCCAATCGCTGTTTCTTACAGGACTTAAATACACAATTTCAGTATGGTTCTTCATTTTTCGAATACCACCTGTTGATTTTTTATTTATAATTGCGCTTTTAAAGTTATTTTCAATTTCAAAATTTGAACCTAATTGAATTACTGAATTATTTTCGGTAAGTATTTTTCCTATTTTTTCTTTATTTGGATGACAGATTTCTTTCCCTGTATTATCAAACATACAAACAAAACTGTTTTCAGTATTAAAATTTTCAATACTTTTTTGTAATTCAGAAGCAACTGCATTTTTAGAAATTCCATTTTCAAGCCTTGTAGCTAAAAGATTTGATATTAAATTTGCTTGACTTTTAGACATTTCCACTTGCTGTTGGAGCAAGTTGTTTGATACTGAAGTAAATGTAAAGTTAAAACTAAAATAAAAAACTATTCCTAATAGTAATAAGATAAAAGGAAGTAAAAATTTGTTCAATTTCATTTTGAATTCAGGTTTAAGTTTTTAATAGTTACTAACGGCATTCCTTCTAAAAAGCCATCTTCATTTGGTTAATAATCGGGTTAGCGTTTAAAAATTCCAAGCAAATATAAGCCTTTTTGCCGCTGGGGGAGAAGATAGCTTATTTTGTTTAAAAAATCGGATTGGATAGACTGGTCCAAGTTGTGCCACCCATACTGATGTAATTGCGCCGCCTGTTCTCACGCCAATTTTTTTATTAAAATGCTATATCTTTCTGTATCAGATATTAGGAAATTGGTTCTAACGTCTTGTAGCCATCTGCTGGCGGGCAAATTGAAATGCTATACTTTCGTAACTGGGCACCAATAAATAATTGTTATTCCGTTTATTTACGTACTTAACGCCAGCTTATAATTAGCCTGTTGTTGTGTGTTACTTATAATTAAATGTGGTAATCAATTAATTCAAAATCTTTTATGAATATTGTATCATTATGATTTCTGTGTTCACGTTTTATTAATCCAATATTTTTTCCATAATATTCTTTTATACTTGCACATTCTTCAGGTGAATTTCCATAACCACTCCAAATACAAGACTCATCCCAATATATTGTAACTAGAATATTTTCATATTTAACTGATCTGATATAAATTACAGTATCTACTACTATCGTTTTAGCCATCGGCCTATGTCCTTGAATTGAAGGGCCATTTATGAAAACAGAATCTACTTTCGTTGAAAGGATACCTCTAAAAACAGGACTAGGAATATAAGAAGCCCAAGATGGTGCTGATAATTCATAGGATTTAACAAAAGCATTCAATCCATAAGATGTGTAAATAGTACAAGGCTCTAATTTTGTCGTTATCTAAAATTTTCATCGAATGGTGATTGCACATAATGGTCCAGCATTCGAGGCCTGGAGCATTCTGAAACCTATAACTTTCACTTTAGTATATCGTTTCTGTATAGTTGTAATATTTGATATAACTATATTTTAATCAATGTATTATATGTATTCTTATAGGTAGTTTTTAATTAACCCAAACTTCCTTTTTTCTAAAGTCAATGGTGAAAATATACTTGCTAATAGTTTCAAAATTTAAAACCCCATTATATATTATCTTCTCTGAATATGTATTTGTTTCAATTTTGTTTTTACCAATAATAAATTCAAGTTTAGCTAAGGATTTAGAATCTTTAGTTTTGGATTGGAGTCCCCAAAGAGCAGCACATTCAGGTGAAAGAATCACAGGACCAATATTACCTGTATCAAAAAGAAACCAGTACATATTATCATATTTAGGAAGACCAATAAATAAAGTCAATTCAGTTCCATCGGTCCCATTTGCAAAGCGGCTTGGTAAAATAGTTTTTGTTTCAATTTGTTTTTTTGCGGAAGCCTTATTTTCAACAATCAAAATATTATTTGAGAGGTCTATTGTTAAAATATTATTTCCGAAAGATTTTAGAGAAAGAACACCGTCAATTTTAGGGAATTCTTTTGGTAAAATACTCATAATATCCCATACCCCAATGGTTTGATGGAAAATTTTAATATTACCAATTTTGATAGATACGCTATCAACGTTTTGATACCTAATCATTTCACCATTCATTCTGATTCCTGTTGAACATCCATATACTTCTTTATTCAAGAGTTTAGCAATACTGGGAGAAATAATAGTCTCTCCTCCTCCGGCATCAAAAAGAAAATTATATTTTTTATTATTGATGAAAACTTCGACTGATTTCAGCTCACTTACATAAGGCTTAAGATGTATCGTATCCTGTGCAAAGCCTACTAAAGTGCTACAAATAAATAATAAAGTGTAAAATGTTTTTTTATGTACGCATTTATAGAATATTAGTATTAGTCCCATTTTTTTAAATATTTTGTATTGTTAATTTTGAAAAATAATCCCGTTTTTTAAATCCCATTTTGCCACTTTGCCACTTTGCCACTTTGCCAAATACGTCCGAAACAGAATTCCCTTTAAATTCCTTTTTTTCTTCCATAAATTCTCCGATAAAAGTATCATATATTTCGTTATTCAATTTTAATATTACCGGATTAGTTTTTCTGTCATAAATTGTCAGTTTTCCGGAATACATGACCCATTCTTTTGATTGCAAATGTTTTCCAATTACTTCCTGATTTGCTTGATATATAATTTTTGTTTTTGGCATCTATTATTTGGCTTGTACAAATTGAGAACGAGCTTTTCCATCGTTTATAATCATTCTTATTTTGCAATAATTTATCAATTGGCTTAAATAAATTTCGCTATTAGTAACCTTAAGTCTTTGCATAATCAAATGGTTTTTTGTTTTAAAAAATGATTTGTGCCATTTATTCCAAGTATCATTCATACTTTCTCTGTCATCTATGATTTTGAAGGAACGTTTCCGGTCTATTTTTCTGTAATAGGCCAGTTTAATTCCTATTATATTTGTCATATCTGTGTTCTTTTTAACATGCGGCATAACGGATTAAAAATGGTGCGTTTGGCATTTTCAATATTTCAATTTTACTACTATGTTTATTTATTGCTATCATCTTCATTTCTATTATTGTTTGCCAAATTTACTTTATTTTTTGTTGGGCATCGTGTTTTATATACTTTAGTTCTGGTAATACCAGTCTTATTTCATTTTTTAATTCTTCTTTTTGCCAATATACAATATAGTTTACTTTACATTCTGACAGCTTATAAGCATTCTTTTCGTAAGACAATATTTTTTCTTTATAAGAATTTGAGAATTTCAAAATAGAATTTCCATTTTTGTCGGTACAACCGTCATTATTAACTGTTAATTTATCTCCACTTTTAAGATTATAGATTAGATTTTGTCTTCGAATAAAATAATCTAACCAAATATCTTTGTGTGTGAGATGTTCGACTAATATATCAGGTTTTTCATATTGAAAAGTGTCAATTTTACTTTCCAATTTTTGACAAGTAATATCGTCAAGAAAATCACCATTTATATGAATAGCAAGTTTTTGCTTTGCTCTTGTCATCGCAACATATAATTCTCGTTTCTTAGCGTCCGTATCAGTAATTATTCCGTTAAGCAACAAAAACACATTGTCAAACTCCTTTCCTTTGGATTTATGAATAGTTGACACAAAAATTGTTTCTCCTTTTGTGTTAGAGAAATCTTCAAGTTTAGATTCTTTAACAAAGACCTCAAAATCAGATCGATACTTTCTCTTAGGATTGCTAAGCTCAAAATCTTTAATTAAATTGATACAAATAGTAATTTTTGTACTATTTCTATACTTATTCCATAGTTTTCGTTTGGCCGATTTCCAATTATCATCACTAATAATGTATTTATCATCAGTAAAATTAAGTTGTTCAATAAAGAATCGAATTTCTACTAAATCATATAAATTAAAACCATCGTTTGTTTGAATTAATTTTGCAGGAAAACCATTATTTAATAACATACCTGTTATTTGTAATGCTTCGTAATTTGTATGAGTTAAAACGCATGTTGTACCCTTTAGGTCTGAGGATAAAACATTTTTAACAACAGGCTCAATGAGGTTGGGGCTAGAATATTTAATTATATTTACCTGTCCCATTTCATTTGTGTGCGGAATAATAGGCGTATCTTTAAGCCGGTGCGTAATCCTTTTGACAAAATTGTTTGTAAATTCAACAAGGTTAGATTTACTGCGGTAATTCTCAATTAATTCAACTTTTTTTGCTTTTTGTTCTAAAATAAATCGTTCTATATGTTGTGAACTAGCTCCACGAAATTCGTAAATATTTTGATCATCATCACCAACAGCAATAACTCTCATATCTTCATTAAATTCCATTAATGTTTTTATGAGCTCAAATTCATATTGATCCATATCTTGAGCTTCGTCAATTACCAATACTGCTTTTGTTATTCTGTTGGGCTCAATATCGTTATTCCTTATTTTCTCAACCGCTTTATTTATAATAGTTTGTGACTTTTCAATTGAGCCAACTTTTCCTAACAAATCGAAACAATAAGCATGAAAGGTCTTTATTTCGATAAAGGCCGCTGCATTACCTATTAGTTCAAATAAACGTTTCTTAAATTCTGTTGCTGCTGCTCTTGAAAAAGTTACCATTAGTAATTGTTCATGCTTCACATCTTCCATAAGCAATAAGGAGGCAAGTTTATGCACCAATACTCTTGTTTTTCCACTTCCCGGTCCGGCGGCAACAACAATATATGGCGAACTATCGTCTTTAATAATACTCAGTTGTGCAGGAGATAATTCTCCAAATAATTGTCTGAATTTAGCGGGAGTAATATTTCTTTTTAGCTCGTTTTGTCGGCTTCCTTTGAAATATTTATTCAGAAAAGATCGGTAGTTTAACTGAAAATAATCATCAACAAATTGAAGAGCTTCTTTATAATCTTTTATCATCTTATTGGCATATTCGCCTACAATATGAATTTGCTGAACTTTATTTTCGTAGAATTGTTTTAGCTTTTTATAATCATCAGCTTTATACCTTTTTTTATTATCCTGTTCAAGTCTTTCAATACTAAGTTTATTGTACACAACAAGAAAGCCACCTTCAATTTTTATGGCATCAATTCTTGATAAATAAAACAATGCATCTTCTACATCAGGAATAGTGATTTTATGATTAAATAGTGTATTTTGATTTTCATATTCATTTTTTAATTCATGAACAGAGAATTCTACTAAAACTTGTTCTTTATTCTTGTCAGTTTCAGCCAAATTTCTATTACTCCTTAAATATAGAAAATCAACTATGAACCGAGCCAATGTATGTCGTTTTTCAAGCTTAGACTTTAGTTCCGATTTGGGATAGTTTGATAAAATTGTTAAATTATTTTTAGAAAAATCGTGTTGCTTTCTTTTAATCCAGTTTTTGATAACCCAAAAATTGATGATTGTTTTGACCTTGTTTGGTGATACATCTGTACAACCGGATTCTTCTGCCAGTTCGTTTAATTCTTTTATATGAAATAATTTTTCTTCCTCATCAAACTGCGTAATAAAAAATTTCTCAATTTTACTTATTGAATTTAAAATTCGTAATGAATGGTTTTTGTTTTCACCTCGTTTAATAAAAGCTGTTAGGTCTTTTGCATCTGCAAGTATTTTTTCCTCTCGAAGCAAATTAATCACGTTGATAACATCCTCTTTTACTATTCCTAAGTGATCGGAGATATAATCAATTCTTGATTCTGCAACTTCATCTGTGGATTTTTTTCTATCCTTACTGGAAAATAGTTTCTTGATGATTCTAACAGCATGTTGTTTCTGTCTTTCATTAAACTTCTCTGATGAATTTATCTTATCAATAGCTTCCTGGGCATTTTTCGACAGAATGCTATTTGCAAAAATCCTAGGCATATTTTGTCCCCGCTTAATGTAACCAGCTTCTTCTAATGCTGAAATTGCAGTTGTTACCCTTGTCTCAATCTCATTTACGTTATCATCCCAACCTGCTTTTCGTGCAATCTCTAAAGCTGAATTTGATACTTTTGACCTAAAGTGGGTAATGTCTTTTATCGCTTTCCAAATTTGTTGGATCTCCTTAAGATTCAACTTAGTTTGGTTAAGCAAAATGAAGTGTTTACTTAAGTCTTCTTCATTAAATAGAACATAACAGTCGGCGTTTATTTTTTCGTCTCTGCCTGCTCTACCTGCTTCTTGAACATAATTTTCAAGTGAATCTGACAATTCATAATGGATTACCATTCCCACGTCCTTTTTATCAACGCCCATACCGAAAGCCGATGTTGCAACCATGATATCTATATCGCCACGAATAAATGCATCTTGATTTTCGGATTTTTCCTGTTTATCCATTTTCCCATGATAAGGTTTAGCTAAATATCCATCATTTGACAATCTTTCTGCTATTAGAAAAGCTTTACGTGTACGAGAAACATATACGATAGTTGGACATTTTTTCCCATCAATAAGGTTTCGTAATGCATTGTATTTATCCTCTTCATTTTCTTTTGGAATTACTTTGTACTTAAGGTTAGTCCGTGATGCTTTTGAACTAAATACTTTTAATTGTAATGAGAGTTTTTCCTGAAAATAGTCTTTTATATCCTGAATTACATTTTGTTTCGCAGTTGCGGTAAAACATGACACAGGGATTCCTTCTTCCAAATTTTTCTTTTCTTGTAATGATTTAATAAAATCACCAATATAAAGGTAATCAACCCGGAAATCCTGCCCCCATGAAGAGAAACAGTGAGCTTCATCAATGACAAATCGAACTACATTTCGTCCAAGCAATATACGTTCAATTGATTTTGATCTTAAAGATTCCGGTGAAATATAGAGTAGGGAAGCAGAACCGTTTTCCACCCGTTCAAATGATTTGGCACGCTCAATTGGATCTAGCAAACCATTAATGGTAACTGCTTCTGTAATATTTGATTTTTCCAAATTATCAACCTGATCCTTCATTAAAGACTGAAGTGGTGAAATTACAACAGTCAAGCCCTTTACATTTTCCCCACTCATTAGAGCAGGAATTTGAAATGCCAACGATTTACCTCCTCCGGTAGGGAAAATTGCCAATATTGATTTGTTATTGATGGCAGCATCGACAGCTTCTTCTTGAAGTGCTTTTCCCTCAAAAGTTCTATATGAGTCGAAGCCGAAATATTTTTTTAATCCAATTGTTGAATCAAGTGATTTATCGCAATACTGGCATCCTTGCAGGCAGGGATTATTTCTTAACAAAAACATTACTCTTTCAACATCCGGATAATTTTTAATTACCCATGGTGGAGTAATTGAATATCTGCTATTTGTATTTATTAATGCTAGGCAATAAGCTAATTCTATTGGCGTTTCCTGAATTAAATATTTTATATCTGCACTTTGGCAAATTTCAGCGCTAAAATTTCTTTTTATAAGGCTAATAATATCAACATTAACCGGTAAATAATTCACAAAATCAAAGAACCATTTAAATTCGTTTTCATCACTTAATAAAGTATAATAAATCTGTTTTAAGTCATTGTTTATTTCTTGAAATGCTGTTATTTCATCATAAAATAAATCTCGTGCTTTGAGTGCATCATTTAGTGGGTTATTTAAGTCTTCTGTTTGTAATTTATCGTCCTTAAGTAGTGCATGATATGGTTTTGCAGGAAAAAGTAGAGGAGACAAATATAATGTATCAATAGCTTTTATTTTTGATATATTTATTTCTGCGAACTTTTCAATATAAGGCAAATCGTGTTTTATGATATTATGCCCACATATATATTCATAATGATTTAATAAATCAAGGAATTTAGAAATAGAAGTTGAATGAAACTGCACCTCATCAGTAGAGATTGCACCAATATCAACAATCGTTTTGCTTTTAACATCTACTTCAGTATCGATAAAAATTGTTTTCTTCATTGATATTAACAATGTATATTGCTAAGGTATATTTTTTTGCATATACCTCAACTCATACGAGCAACGTATAAGCTTATGTTATATACTTAAGCTAAATGCTAAGAACAAAGTTACAATTTATTCTCAAGCGTGCTACAAAGTTTTGGGATTTCAGCAGATGAGCGAAGAATTTATTCGCAAATTAGTGATTAATGCTAAATCAAAATCCACTCATCAGAATTACATCCGACAAATAGCCAAACTAGCTATTTATTTCACCTATCTTTTGTCTTTCAGTTTCTCTTTCAAGGAATCTGTTTACAAACTATTAAATACCTCTTTTATTTTTCAAATATTTTTTTCCAAACGGTAAATGAAGGTCTTGCTGTTCCATTTTTATCTAGTAACCCTGTATTCCTCCATAATTTACCAACATCTTTGTATTCGGCAGGAAAAGTCTCCCAAAGTTTATCATAATCTCGATATGCCCACCAAATAATAAATTCATAATTTTGACGATATGCATTTAAAAGCAGTGTTTCAAGGTAATCTTTTTGCTCACATACATTGCTCTCTATGTTCAAATTGAAACTACTGATGTTTAGATTTTCTGCTAAATGAGTAGTCTCAACAAAAGAAATGGGAATAGTAACTTTTGAATGTAAGAAGTCAAATGCTTGCTGAAATTCGCTTTTTGTATGTTGTCCTTTAAAAAACGGATAATAACTAATTGCTGCAAAATCCATATTTTGATTCACATAGTTGCTGATTTCTGAAATAAAAGCTGCTTGATTTGCAACTTCAGGATTGAACCAATTATGCAAGGTAACAGATTCAGATAATGGTAAATTTGGATAATTGATTTTTAATCGACTTCTAATATTATTCATCAATAATTTATATTCTGTCCATTTTGTTTCAGATTTAATTTTCAGTTCATTTACTTCCAT
>WFNC01000494.1 GCA_015488785.1 Flavobacteriales bacterium
GCAGCGTCAGATGTGTATAAGAGACAGATATTCTTTTGGGCGTTCCCCTTCCGAGAACCATCGGAAGGGGCGGGCTATCACTACTCACTTTTTTTATTAAAAAAAATAAAAAAGAGTTCAAACAAGCCGTTCTATCCCTAACGCAGAAATGTGTGTGCCTTTTATTCTAAAAATAGTTAATAACTTAAGTCGTTATATCAAATAAAAATTACGAATAGATTATACCTTTGTTTTTAATGCGTTTTGTGTAATTTAGAGTTAGAAAATTCAACCGAATAATAGTTCTTTATTATGAGTAGCTATATTTTAGCTAAAAACTAATCGCAACAAAACAAAGAACAAACAAAAAATGGATTTTAAATCAAAACTACTTAATAATGCTGTCGAAGAAATGAGTTCTTTGCCTGGGATTGGAAAAAGGACAGCGTTGCGGTTGGTTTTGCATTTACTCAATCAAAGTAAAGAGGAAGTCAATCAGTTTTCCAATTCGTTTACATTGTTGAGAGAAAATATTAATTTTTGTAAGGTATGTTACAATATCTCAGATACAGAAACCTGTCTAATTTGTCAAAACGAGAATAGAGACCATTCTTTAATTTGTGTTGTGCAAGATATTAGAGATATTTTAGCTATCGAATCGACACAACAATTTAAAGGATATTATCATGTTTTAGGTGGGATTATATCACCTATGGACGGCATTGGTCCCGACGATTTGAATATCGACGAATTGATTGTTCGGTCAAACAATGACAAAGTAAAAGAAATTATCTTAGCTCTTAGTGCAACCATGGAAGGGGATACCACAAATTTTTATTTATATCGAAAATTGAGCGATTCTAATGTGAAAACAAGTGTTATCGCAAGAGGAATTGGCATTGGAAACGAATTGGAATATACCGACGAAATTACATTGGGACGTTCTATTCTTCACCGTTCGTTGTTTGAGAGTAGTTTATCCCAATAAGGTTTTATCCCAATTAAATTAAGCAAACAATTATTGATAAAACTGGTGAAGTTGCTGAATAGGTTTTTTATTAGACCATAAATAGCCAAGAATTCCCACGCCATAAAAATTTAAATGATCTATTTTTTTTGCTAATTCAGGAGTAATTCCTCCAAGAGCATAAACAGGTTTTTCTAAGTTTTGGAGCTCGTTTTCTAATTGCTCTATCGAAAAGTTTGAAGTTACATTTGATTTAGAGATACTGTTAAATATAGGGGATAAAAATACGTAGTCGTAAGGTTCTATTTCTTTTAATTCAGCTATAGAATGACAACCTTTAGAAAAAATAGCCTTTGGATATTTTATTTTTAAGTCCTTTATTTTATATTCTTTTAAAATTTTTCGGGTACAGTAATATCCCTTTAAATCGAATTCATTCAAAAGTTCGATGTCACTATGCAGTACTATTTTTGAATGAAGATTCTGAGGTATGCGATTTAAAAACAAACGAATTTCAGCTCTTGAATAATTTGGTTTTCTAAGATGAAAAGCCTCTATTTTTGTTTGCAGGATATTCGTTACCGTATTAATTTCTTCTTCTACATTGGTAGGGGAAGAAAATACAATAATCTTTTTTTTAAACTGTTGCAAAAGCGTTGTATTCAACAAAATTGAATGGAATTTTTACCATCAGTTCAAAATCTTGTCCTACTTCTAACATATCGTCTTCATCTTCGTGGTAGAGCCAATCTACAGATACTTCAATTCCTTTTTCTACTAATTCGTTTAGTTTGTAGAGTACAAGTAATATTTTTTTAGAAGAAGCGATGTTAAAATATTCTAGTTTTAACGTAAGTTTACTTGTTGTATTTGGTGTTTTTATATATTCCTCTAACCAATTTAAAACGGGTCTGTAAAAATCTACAGCTTCTGCTGGAACAGATTTACCCTCTAAGATTAAAACACCTGAGTCAGAATTAAAGTCGATTAACGGTGTGCTTTCTGTATTTGCAATATATAAATTTTCCATAGTTAGATTTGTTTATATTTTCTTACCTGTTTTTATTCAGCTAAGATAAGCAAGGTCGAAAAAAAAAATGAAAAAAAATAATTTTTAGCTACTTTTTTGCATTTTCGTAGAGCTACATCTTTTTGTTGATTGTCATTGGAAGCTCATATTCTAAAAAGCTAACGCTTATTTAGGGTTTGCTAAAAAAAACTATTAAAATAGCGAAACTACTGATTTCGAGAGTTTTTCAGCGAACCCAAGTTAAATTAGATAATAAGAACTTCCCATATTCGTTCTATTTCACTTGAAAAAACAGTTGTAAAATTATTTGACTAGCTAACAACCTATATTTTGATTGAGATAGCTGTGATTGAACTTTGAATATGCTATATCATCGTCAACAGTTTGTTTAAGTCTGAGGGTTGGTTTAGTGACAACGCAATACCTTCTTCGGCAGCAGTTGCTCCTATTTTTTACTTTATAAACTACTACAAAATGATACTGATTTCAATGCGAAATAGCAGGGAGCGGAGCGTCATTTTTAAGCTTATTGTAATTTATTTTTACGCCCAATGTTCTAAAACCTATCTTTTCAGCACTATCTGCTATGTTTTTTAAGCTACTGCCTTCTCGCGTGGTTTCAGAAAGTTTGCGTAGTTTTTCTAGGCAGATACTTCTACCGTGGTGTTTTGCAACCATACGTAAACAGGTTGGATCGCAATCCATTTGGTCTGGTTGGATGTAGTGATGGAAGTTATATTTAGACATTAAATTTAAAAAGAAGTACGGGATAGATTATTCAACATCCAACTCTTTTTATAGTTTGATATTTTATATTCTGTATTCCAAAGGCCAATTTGTTCTCTTAGCTTTAATATAGTTTGTATTTGTTTTTCTGTAAGTTTTGGGTCTGCATTTATCATAAACCAAGTCCAATATTTCTGGGTATTTGAAGTTTTATATCGGTGCCTATCTATAATTGTTGTATATTTTAAAGGTGTGATTTGATAATTCAAAAGAGCTTTTTTAAGAATCGGGCCTAGCATTAAATTATTTGTATCTTTATCAAAATGCAAAAAAATTGCCTGTGCTTTGTAGTGATTATTAAATCCTATAATTTCTTCTCCAATGTATCCATATTGATTTGTCAATTTTAGCATAAACAGTATGTTTAATGAATCTACTGCAATATGAAATTCGTTAAGTTTTTTTGATTTTAAATATTTTTTAGACTTATTTACTAAAGGGTTATCTTTATGGTCTTGGATAAATTTTTGGGCTTTGAAATACTTTTTACCTCTAACTTTTTGGTCTAATTTAAAAATGCTATCTATGAGGTGTAATATTTGAATGTTTTCTTTAGGGCATTTTTTTTGATTTTTAAGACTTAATTTGTATTTTTTGATTAAAACTTTATTTCTAGCAACTTTCGCTGCTGGAATGATTTTTTTTATTAATATTCTTGAATGAATATAATCAACATTTTTAAAAGCTTTTTCAAATATAATACAAGCACTATCTGCTTCTCCTTTTTCTAACAGAACCTGACCTTGATATAATTGATAATAATGATCTGAGATATTTTGTAGTTCTTGAGAGAAACTTAAAGAACTAGACAGAAATATAAAAAGTATAATTATAAGTTTTTTCATTTTTTATTTTGTTTTACCATTCATTGACTTCAATATACCCTTTCTCACTCTTCCAAAGTCCGACATAGGGATTGTAATTACACTTAGATGGACGGGAATATATATCGTTCGGATTATCTGTGAATACATGGCAATCTGTACAGCAATATCTATACACACAATCTTTACAGATTTTAATCTAATCATTTTTTTTTGTTAAAATCTAGGGATTGGCTCTAGTAATAACGCAATACCCTCTTCGGTTTCTTCGGTGGCATTTTCCCTGGTTGATGGTAGTGGTAAACGTCAGTCATTAATAAAGTTAAATATTTTTTTGTAATTTGCTAATTTCCTTACTCAAAATACGGTTTATTTTAGAAATAGACCTCTCTTTCTTTTTAATTAAGCTGCTAATTTCGATAGGACCCTTGCAGAAATTATCTATATGATAACGAATTAAAAAACGATCACTATTTATATTATCTTTTTTAGAAATAATATTAAAACTGAATTGAACGTTAACTTCTAAAATTCTGTATTTTTTATTTTCCTTTTTAAAGACGATTGTAACGTTGTTTTGATTAAATGGATAAAGTATTTTTTTGTTCTCTTTAAC
>WFNC01000495.1 GCA_015488785.1 Flavobacteriales bacterium
GAATAGGATAATCGAAGAGCTTTTTCTGAATCTCCATTTTTTATATTCTCTCCAAAATCTCTAAAGTAAAGATCTAATAATCTAGATAGATCATGACCGTTAGTCAATTGTAATAAATCAAAACTTTCGACCTCCCCTTCTTCTATCTTATTTTTTATATTTCGAAATTCACTTTTAGAAATAGACAATCTTAATAAATACCCTTCAAAGTCAAACTTATTATTTTTAAAGTCGAATAACTTATCCAAACTTACGGATTTATTACTGTCTTCCTTAGTAAACTTTATTGAAATTAAATCTATACTATTTAAATATTTCAAATAGCTTAGTTTTTTTATTAATGTTAACTTATTCTCTAGAAAATTTTCAGGAGGTTTATTATCGAGATATTCGGAAAGGACACTATTTAGAACTTCTTCATCATTTAGCATCATCATTTCAACATCATGACAATCAGTAAGAAATATATTTTTCTTCGTATAATTATCATCTTTTAAATGTAAAAAATCGGCATCTCTAATTCCTATAATGGAACCCTTAATTTCTAATAAATCAGAAATACATTTTTCTAATTTTATTTTACCTCCTGGAATCCATTCAACTTTACAACAAGATAAATCAAAAAACTTTCGATATAGTTTTACGTCTGATTTTCCCTCAACAAAAATAAAACTAACATCATTATTTTGAGGGTGATCAAAATCTAATCTTAATTCAGATATTTTCTCAGAATATGTAATTTGACTCTGCTCCATTTAGTTCTATTTTTTTAAAGTCTTAACTAAATCCCACCTATCATTTATGATTGCAGGCGCGTGAGTTGCTATTATTGATTGAAATTTTTGAATTTTAATTATTTTATCTAAGTCTTCTAAAAACTCTTTTTGCCAAGTTATATGTAACGACAATTCTGGTTCATCAATTAAGACAAGACTATTTTGTTTGGTTTTAAAAAGCAATTCAAAAAGAATAATTACTTCATGTTGTTCTCCTGAAGATAGTTGACTTAACTGAAGTTCTTCGTTATTATCTGTTACAAAATAAAAACCTTTTTCTTTATCAATTTTGATTTCCTTATTCGTAAATCTTCTTTCATTTAATATTGTCGTAAATAAGTCTAATTTCTCAACTAAATCATCATAAACACTTAGTTTTTCTTCTAAATCCTCTAGATACATCATTAAGGTTTGAAGTTTTTGTTTATTAAACTTGATTTCAAGAAGATCTTCTATAGACTTGCTATAGACTCCATACTTAATTAAATAATCTTCTTTCCTCTTTATAAATTCAATTTTATTTTGAAAATTTTGTTCTGAAATAACTCTATCGGAAGATTCTAAAAATCTTCTCGGGAAAGTTGTCTCAAGTGTCCTTGAAACAGAAAAATATTCAGCTTCAGTTTCTAAAATTAAAACATTGAGTTCTTCAGCATACGAATGCACTACTTCTATCATTAATTTTTCGGAATCTATAAACTCATCCTCAAATTCATTATTATAGAATACCTCTTTCAATAATCGTTGTTCTTTAATTAAATAAACATTTATTGAATTTAGTATTTCAACTAATCTATGTTCGTCCGAAATTTCAAATCCCCCTCCTTCAGAACAAAACATTAATTCTTTATTAAAAAAGAGACAAAATGTTTTTGCATCTTCCTTTATTAACAAAATAGAAACTCCACTGTCTAATTCAATAGTAATCTCTTCAAAAACTAAATCATTAAAAAAAATAAAATCACCTTCAAATAAATTATAAATAATATTCAAAATTTGGGTCTTTCCTACTCCATTTGCTCCTGTCAAAATCAAGACATTATTTGAAAGTTCAATATCATAATTAAATAGACCAAATAAGCCTTTAATTACAATTGATTTTATTTTAACAGTTGCTTCTTTCATTTTGTTAAATTACGGTATATTATCACTAAATTAATCAATTAATTCTAAACAAGTTCCTCTTTTTGAGCTTTAACCTTAGGGTCATTTAAAAACTCATCAAATGTACAAGCTTTATCGATGCATCCGTTTGGCGTTAACTCCACTACTCTATTTGCCACGGTTTGTGTAAACTCGTGATCATGAGAAGTAAAAAGAACTGTACCAGGGAATTTTATTAAGGCATTATTAAAAGCTTGAATAGACTCCAAATCTAAGTGATTTGTAGG
The DNA here is from genome assembly GCA_015488785.1 of Flavobacteriales bacterium. Taxonomy (GTDB): domain Bacteria; phylum Bacteroidota; class Bacteroidia; order Flavobacteriales_D; family Parvicellaceae; genus S010-51. Next base: position 2,168 of record WFNC01000495.1, read on the forward strand.
TTCATCTAAAATCAATAAATTAGCTCCAACCAACATCATACGAGAAGTCATGCAACGCACTTTTTCTCCTCCTGAAAGAACATTACATTGTTTTAAAGATTCTTCTCCAGAGAACAACATTTTACCTAAAAATCCACGAATATAAACCTCGTCTTTTTCTTCAGAAAACTGTCTTAACCAATCAATTAGAGAGTAATCACTTTGGAAAAAATGTTCGTTTTCGTTTGGCAAATATGAAGTTGTAATCGTTTGACCAAAATTAAACTCACCAGAATCTGCTTCTAATTCACCCACCAATATTTGAAACAAAGAAGTTGTCGCCATACTGTTGTCGCTGATTACAGCAATTTTATCTCCTTTGGTAACGTTTATATTAAAGTTTTTAAACAACGTTTTACCATCTAAAGACTTACTCAAATTGGTCGCATGCAATATTTGATCTCCCGCTTCTCTGTTTTGGTTAAATATAATTGCTGGGTACTTTCTTGTCGAAGCTTCTATATCATCAACATTAATTTTTTCTAATAATTTTTTACGGCTACTTGCTTGCTTTGATTTAGAAGCATTTGCGCTAAAACGAGAAATAAAATCTTGCAATTCTTTTTTCTTATCTTCTGCTTTTTTATTTTGATTTTGTTTTTGCTTTAAAGCCAATTGACTACTCTCGTACCAGAAAGTATAACTCCCTGTAAAAACTTTAATTTTTCCAAAATCGATATCAGCAATATTAGTACAAACAGTATCTAAAAAGTGTCTATCGTGAGAAACTACAATTACCGTATTTTTAAAACTTAACAAGAAATCTTCTAACCAAGCGATTGTATTCATATCCAAATCATTGGTAGGCTCATCTAAAATCAATAAATCTGGATTTCCAAAAAGAGCTTGCGCTAAAAGAACTCGTACTTTTTCGTTTCCGTTTAAATCTTTTAGTAATCGATCATGCTTTTCGGTTTCTATACCTAATCCTCCCAACAAAGTTGCAGCATCTGACTCAGCATTCCAACCATCCATTTCGGCAAATTCAGCTTCTAATTCAGATGCTTTTATTCCATCTGCTTCTGTAAATGGATCTTTCATATAAATCTCATTCTTAGCATTCATAATAGCCCACAGTTCTGTGTGCCCCATCAAAACAGTATTTAAAACGGTCATTTCATCAAACTCAAAGTGATTTTGACGCAAGACCGCCATACGTTTTCCTTGTTCCAATTTTACGTTTCCAGAGTTAGGATCAATATCCCCTGCTAGAATCTTTAAAAAAGTCGATTTCCCTGCTCCGTTTGCTCCTATAACTCCGTAGCAATTACCTTCTGTAAATTTTATATTTACTTCGTCAAAAAGAACTCGTTTTCCGTATTGTAACGAGACATTATGTACTGATATCATTTCTATTATATTTTAAGAATGCAAATGTATTAAAATTATGGTTATACTCAAATCTAATTATCTTTATAATCAACCCGATATGAAACGCTTTTTTTTATTGATAATTATACCAATTATATCCTTAAATTATTCACTTCTGTTTTTGCGTTAGGGATAGAAACGGTAGCTTTTTGTTTTTAAAATTAGTTAGACTTGACAAAAAGAGCGACCTTAGAAGCTCCTTTTTGCCTTAGTCTAAGTTGGTTTAAAATCAAAAACTATTAAGTGAATAGCCTGTTTAAACGCCCTAAAAAAAAAGCCTTGAACGCTCGTATATTTTTTAAGAAGTTTTAATTACACTAACTATTAATAACTAACTGTTTTTGTTAAAAAAATAAGCTCTTATAAGGACAAAAGTCTTAGGTTTAAAGATATCTTTGAAAATAATTTGAGAACAAGTATTCTTGCTTATAAAATAGACCTATGGAAAGCAACGTATTAGAAAAAGACATTCAAACAAAGGTAAAGGATATATTCTCTACCTATTTGAAAGAAAAAAAACATCGTAAAACTCCAGAAAGGTTCGCGATTTTGAGCGAAATATATGATTACAATGGTCATTTTGATATTGAGACATTATATATAAATATGCAAGAAAAAAAGTACCGCGTTAGTAGAGCGACTTTATACAACACCATGGATTTATTATTAGATTGTAGTTTGGTACGTAAACACCAATTTGGGAAAAATATTTCCTTGTTTGAAAAAGCGCACGAATCGAGACAACACGACCATATTATATTAGAAGATACGCAAGAAGTGATTGAATTTTGCGATCCTCGAATTCAGAATATAAAATCGACACTTGAAGATTTATTTGATTTAGAAATAGACACACACACACTTTACTTTTTTGGAAAAAGAAAATAAATGAATAATTTTAATTATACCATTGAGCAAAAAGAAGATTTCTTTATTGCAAACTTAGAAGGTCGAATAATGAATGACGAGTCCATCGCTCTTTTATTAAACGACATTGTCCAAGGACTCGAAATAAATAGTAATGTGATTTTGAATTTAGAAAAATTAAATTACTTAAATAGTAGTGGCTTAAATTGCTTGATTACAATTCTTACAAAATCGAGAATTAAAGGAGGCGAAACCATTATTACCAATATTCAAGAACCGATTAATAAATTGCTTTTAATTTCTAAATTAAACACAGTTTTTGAAATTAGAGCAACTCTTGAAGAAGCGATGAATGAATTTTTATTAGTTAAATAAATAAACTAGACCAAAACAAAATGGCTGTTGATGTATTATTAGGACTCCAATGGGGTGACGAAGGAAAAGGAAAAATAGTAGATGTACTAACTCCAAATTACGATATAATTGCACGTTTTCAAGGAGGTCCAAATGCTGGGCATACTTTAGAATTTGAAGGAATAAAACATGTTTTACACACCATTCCTTCAGGTATATTTCACAAAGGCGTAAAAAACGTTGTTGGAAATGGAGTTGTTATAGACCCGGTAATTTTAAAAGTCGAAATAGACAAACTTTTAAAAATGGGAGTCGATGTAAATGCCCAAATGCTTATTTCTAAAAAAGCGCACCTTATACTTCCTACGCACAAATTACTGGATAAAGCTTCCGAAATTGCAAAAGGAAAAAACAAAATAGGATCTACACTAAAAGGAATAGGACCAACTTATATGGACAAAACGGGTAGAAATGGACTTCGTATTGGAGACATTTTAGAACCAACTTTTAAAAGTAAATACGAGGCACTTGTTGCAAAACACCTTAATATATTAAAGCATCATAACTTAGATTATGATTTAGCCGAATTAGAAATTCCGTTTTTTGAAGGTATAGAAACAATAAAGGAACTAACAGCCATTGACAGCGAGCATTATTTGAATAATGCCATGAAAGCTGGAAAGAAAATTTTGGCAGAAGGAGCGCAAGGAACGTTATTAGATGTCGATTTTGGTACCTACCCTTTTGTGACTTCTTCTAACACAACTACGGCAGGAACAAGCACAGGATTAGGAATTGCTCCAAACAAAATTAAAAATGTAATTGGAATTTTTAAAGCTTATTGTACACGTGTAGGAAGTGGACCATTCCCATCAGAAGAAGACAACCAAACAGGAGAAAGAATCCGTCAATTAGGACATGAATTTGGAGCTACTACCGGTAGAGAAAGAAGATGTGGTTGGATTGATTTACCAGCGCTAAAATATGCAATAATGATTAACGGAGTAACAGAACTTTCGATGATGAAAGCCGATGTTTTAGACACTTTCGAAAGCATTAAAGTTTGTACCCACTACAAATACAAAGGCGAAGTTATCGACTACTTCCCCTACTCTATCAACGAAAATGAAATTGAACCAATCTACAAAGAAGTAAAAGCTTGGAACACCGATTTGACGAAACTGAGAAACAAAGCAGCGTTCCCAAAAGAACTATTAGACTACGTGACTTACTTAGAAAAAGAATTGGAAACACCAATCACAATTGTTTCAGTAGGTCCAGACAGAACACAGACGATTGAGATGTAAGATGTGTTTTTGGGCGTTTAAACGTGCTATCCACTTGTAGTTTTTAATTTTCAAATAGTTATACTAAATCAAAAAGGAGCTCATAAAATCGCTCTTTTCGATTAAGTATAGCTATTTTTGAAAACTTAAAAAGCTAACGTTTCTATCACTAACGCAAAATATTCTATTTTTAGAAACAAAGAAAATGAAAGCTTTAATACTTACAACCCTTATTTATTCGAGTATATCCCTAATCGGTCAAAATACTTATCAAGATCAGTTTGCTAAATATTTTAAAGAAAAAGACACACTTTCTCAAAGAAAAACACTCCAAAACTGGTCTAACTCAACTCCAAATGACCCTGAATTATTTACGAGCTATTTCAATTACTACTTTCAATTAAGCAAACAAGAAATGCTTGAATTTGACGATAAAGCAAATAATAAATTAAGCTTGAAAATTTCAGACTCGACCAATCAAACTGTAGGCTTTTTAGTTAGTAAAACATCATTTAAACCGAAATCTCTAGACAAAGCTTTTAGCTCTATTAATAAAGGAATAGAATTATACCCAACAAGACTTGATATGCGATTTGGTAAAATTTATGCACTTGGTAAAAGTGAAGATTGGACCAATTTTACAACTGATATAATAAAAGCGATTGATTATTCTAATAAAATAAATAACAAATGGACTTGGACAAACAATGTAATTCTTGAAGACGCTAAAAATATATTCTTAGAAAGTATTCAAGGTTATCAAAATCAGCTCTACGACACCCAAAACGATTCTCTGTTAAAAAACATAAGGGAAATATCCTTAAAAGTTTTAGAATACCATCCTGACCATGTTGCAAGTTTATCTAATATTGCTATATCTTATTTATTAACCGATCAATACGACAAAGCATTACCCCCTTTGTTAAAAGCTGAAAAAATAGATTATAAAGATGTTATTGTTTTAAATAATATTGCGCATGCATATAAACTTATGGGCAATAAAAGTAAGTCAATTGAATATTACAAAAAAACAATTAAATACGGAGACGAATGGTCTAAGAATTTTGCTCAAGAACAAATAGAGTTACTTGAAAAAACAGCCCCCTAAAATGAACATTCAACCAAAGATAGAAAATTTAACTGCAAAGAAATTCATTGGAAAGAAACTCAAAATGTCGCTAGGCGACAATAAAACCTTCGAATTGTGGAATTCATTCATGCCTAGGCACAATGAAATTACAAATAAGAAAAGTAATGATAAGTTTTCTTTACAAGTATATGACGAGCCTGTAAAATTAGGTGATTTAAAACAAGAGTTTCAAAAATGGGCGCTTGTAGAAGTTACAGCCTTTGAAAACATACCAGACGAAATGGAAACTTTTGAATTAGAAAGTGGACTTTATGCCGTCTTTCATTTTAAAGGATTGAATACCGATAATCGAATTTTTATTTACATTTTTAGTGATTGGCTACCAAAATCTAATTTTGAATTGGACCAAAGACCACATTTTGAAGTATTAGGAGAAAAATATAAAAATAACGATCCAAATTCTGAAGAAGAAATATGGATACCCATAAAAAAGAAAAATCAAGCATAACCATAGCTAGCTGAAATTTTACTTTGATATTGACAAATATCATTTTAATCGTTCTCAATATACTTTACATTTGTACTTCTTAAACAGAAAAAAATGAAACCTACAGCTTACACTTTCCTTCTATTGGCTAGACATAACAATAACTATAATTATATCTATGTTGTTCTAACGCTATTGATCCTTTCTTTTTTCTTTTGGAAAATGTATAAAATGGCGAAGGACAATTCCGTGGATTAAAAAAAACTTCTACCAAAAGTAAAAAAACTTGGAGAATGAATGCAATTGATTGACAAAGAGTGAATATCAATAACATAAATTTAGTATATTTACTGGGAGAAATAAAAAGAGGATTGAACGAACAGTTTTACATACCTAATTTAAATACCTCTGTAGAAAATTCACACAATTATTCTACAAGTCTTCTTCACACTAATTTTTCTTATATAGCCAATACAAATAGTATCCCCGCAAAACAACTAGGACATACTTGGAGTGATAATTTACCTACGCAAGTTTATAAAATGTACGGAGAATCTATAATCGAGTACTTTAGACCAATTAGTCATAAAACTTACGAGTTAAAAGACCATCTTGGGAATGTGAGAGCGGTGATAACTGATGAGAAATTGTTGGAAGATTCGGAAGCTTTTGGAGTAGCTGGACACAACGAAATAAGTGCAGGCGATTACTTTAGTCCAAATATAGTTACATTTAGTGACTTTTATCCATTTGGAATGTTAGCAAGACAAGGCAAAAATCCCGAAGCAGATAATTACAGATACGCATATCAAGGAAGTGAAGTTGATAATGAAGTAAAAGGCGATGGGAACTCTTATACAACTAGCTTTAGACAATTAGACCCTAAGCTAGGAAGATGGCTATCTATTGACCCTAAAGCTACAGCTTGGGAAAGTCCTTATGTTAGTATGGCGAATAATCCTATTTGGTATAATGCCCCCTTAGGTGATACAATAAAATTCTTAAAAAGCTCTAGCCCTAATTTTATTAAGCAAGTCACAACATATTTAAAGCAAATATCTTCTACTGAATTAGGGAAAGTTGTTGTAAAAAGATTAAATTCTTATAATGGAGTATTTGTGATATCTGAATTAGATGAGAATATTACTAAGTCTAATTTTAAGTTTGGAAAGCATGTCCCTCAAGGGGTTGACGCTGTTGGTTTTCTAAGTTTAGGAAGTGGCAGGGCAAATATTGATGGTGTTGTTACTGACCAGTTTACAGGGTTTTCTCATGAATTATTCCATGCTTTTCAATTTACAATGGGGGAAGATGTGTTTAAAGCATTAAATTCACAAAAGGGAGATGGAGGAATATTACCATTTTCGGAAATACAAGCTGTTGGTTTTGAAAACTATATTAGAGCTTCCTTCGATAAAGATGGACCAAGACTAAGGTATACGACGAATATTGGTAAAACAATAATTTCTGTTCCAATAATAGAGTATACAAAAAACAGATGGAATTTAGGTGCTAATGGTTGGATACTAAGTGGTGGAGATGCTTGGGATTATAATGACTTTACAAATTATAAATTTGGTATATGGGCTACGTTTCATCTAGAGGCAGTATCAAAAGAGTTAGATAAAGAATATGATGGAAATTGCGAGCCTAGTTATGAAGAGTAATTTACTAATATTTGTCGCGTCAATCATATTTTATGGTTGTAACATAGGTTCTCAAGATAGTATAGTTACTCCAGTAGTGAAAAACGAGATTGATTGTAAAAAAGATACAAAGCTTTTACTAAGTTACATCTCTAAAGTAGATTCTGGATTTTCTAACATTAGAACAGAATTTGAATTAGGCTTCGACTTTTATTTTGAATTAGGAAATGGATTTGTTGTAAAAAAAGGAGGTAAGTCGATTGGGAAATATTGCTCTGTATCTTTTTTAGGTTTGTATAAAGACTCTCTAATAGGCGGGCAAATAGTTTTAAATATACCTGATTGTATAAAAAAAGATAGCCTTAATTTTATATCTCTTTTTTCAGATAGCAACTATAAGAATAAATTTATTTATGAATATACTAATAGTTTTGATTTAGAAAAAATGCAGAATAAACTGTCCAGTTATAGTTTGAAGTTTAAATACTTAATGTCTCCATATTCAGAAATAGAATATGGATTTTATGGAGGTTACGGGATGGATACATTAGTAAACAGAGCTATTTATGAATCAATCAAAGATAGTATCGATATTAATACTTGTAATATGATGTTAAATTCACTAAATCCAGCAACAAGAATATTCGGAGCAGAATGGTATTATATTAATCAAAAAAAATACAGAGATACATTATTAGAGTTGAAGATTGAAAACAACTTTAATAATAACCCTCTAATCTACTCTTATACTGGAGATATTAATAAGAAGGTTAATGCTAGAGATTTATTAAATGTTTTTATCAAATAGAACTTAGACAGTTACATTCCACGCAGTCCGCAACAAAAGTGTCCCGACTTTGGGAATTAGTATATCTCGGCTTCGCCTGTCCCTTACGTCGTAAACTTTTTTCAAAATCTTGGATTTAAAAAATCGAACTGGATAAACTTTTATAAACTTAACTAAATATGTAAACATCTGTTTAATTGAGTTTAAGAACCTTCTTTACAGCTAACACCAATTAAATATTCTATTTTTTTTGTGTTCGTGAGAACGCTATCGCTTAGTTAAGAGTTGTTGAGCGGTTCGGAAAATTTCACTGCGCTACATTTTTAGACATTTGTTAAGCACAAGTAAAAAAACGACACGTGTAAAAAAAAATATTAAAGCACGTGTAATCGTTTTTTTTATTGTATATTTGTAATATTAAAAACTCATAAACTTATTATTATGAATACAAAATTGACGCTAACCATTGAACAGGAAGTAATTGAAAGAGCAAAAAAATACGCGAAAGAAAAAAACCGTAGTTTATCCGACATCATTGAAAACTACCTAAAAATGCTTACTAGATCAGAACAAAAACAAAAAATTGAAAAACTTAATCCAATTGTAAATTCTCTTAAAGGCTCTTTTAAAATACCTGAAAATATGGATTACAAAAAAGAACTTAGAAATCGATTAGAGGAAAAATATTTGTAATATGGATAAAGTTTTAATAGATACTGACGTATTACTTGATTTCTTTTTTGACAGAAAACCATTTGCAAAATTTGCTACTCAAATCCTTAATCTTTGTGAAGAAAATAGACTAAGTGGATTTACAACACCTGTAATA
>WFNC01000496.1 GCA_015488785.1 Flavobacteriales bacterium
AGCGTGAAATAGACTTGATACCTATAGCTGTTGCTAGCCGACCTTCCTGATTTTCAATCAGGGTGCACTATTTCTGAGATTTCTCAATATCTAAACTATGATTGGAGGAGTCCAAAAAGCAATGGAAAATAATCAAGAAAACAGGGCAGTTAAAGTATACGTATATTGGAGTGGTATGGAAAATCCTGTGTTAATGGGAGTATTGCAGTCTGACAGATTAAAAGGTAAAGAAATCTTTTCCTTCGAATATGATGACGAATGGATATTGGGAGGTTTATCTCATCCATTAGCCCCAAATTTGCAATTATTTTCGGGTTTACATTTTCAAAATGAAGAACAAAGTAATTTTGGAATCTTTTTCGACTCTTCGCCAGACCTATGGGGGCGAATTCTTATGCAAAGGCGTGAAGCTGCATTGGCAAGAAAAGAAAATATAGCTACAAAAAAAATAGTTGAAAAGGATTATTTGCCAGGTGTTTACGATGATCATAGGATGAGTGCTTTAAGATTTAAATAGGAGGAAGATGATCCGTTCTTAAATGATAATAAGGAAATGGTGACTCCTCCATGGGTTTCTCTTTGTGAATTACCTCAGATGCTAAAAGCCGATTTGCTGCAATATATTAATGAGATTGCCAATGACTTGACTGACAAAGAGTTTATTAGTTCAGTAGGTTTATATATTCGTTTATATATTCGAATAAATAAAAAGACGAGTATAGGAAAATTTTAAGCTAACATCAGCTCCAATTTCATCTTCCACTTCTCCCAGTCGGGCATTTTTTCTTCTAGTAACTGAAAAAATGCTTTGCTGTGATTTGGGTGTACCAGATGACAAAGTTCATGTATAATTACATACTCAATACATTTTGATGGTGCTTTTATAATCTCAGGATTTATGATTATTTTACCGGATGGAGTACAACTGCCCCAACGATTTTTCATTCGTTTTAGCTCGTATTCAGGAAATCTTAATTTTTGAGAATTAAAACGCAGAAAAGCATCTTTCATAATAATTTGAAAACGTCTCTCAGCATGGCGATAATACCATGCTCCGAGGAGTAATTTCATTTTATTAGGATTTAAATCAGGTGCAGAAATTACAATATTACCTGCTTTGAGTTTAACACTTTCATTCTCTGCAATCCTAAGTTTTAATACATACCTTCTTCCCAAATACAAATGTGTTTCTCCGGCAACATATTCTCGTTGAGGTATTCGAGGCAAGAAAGATTCAAAATAGGATTTCTGTTTTACAATCCATGCTGCTCGTTTAAGAATTTTTTGCTCAATATCTTCTGAAGAAGCGTCCAATGGCGCAATCACATTCACGTTCAAGTTTGGATAAACCTCAATGGAAAGGGTCTTTCGCTCAGCGTATTGAATTGTATAATCAATATCTGTATTTCCGTACTTAGTATTCTTAACCATTAGTAATTATGCTTTGCAATTTTCAAACATTTACTTAGTATTTCATCTATCTCATCAAATGATATTGCCATTCCAATCTGCTTTCTATTTTCAATTAAATAATCTTCAATGGCATTTTCCATCTGCTTTTGTATGTCTAAATTCCGTTTCCAGTCACGAATTGTCAGACTCTCAATGATTTTGGAAATAGTTTTTCCTGCTGTGGCTAAGTTTTCATTGATAGCCTCAACTTCTTCCTCGCTATGATGATTTAATACTATCGCATGTAGTGCACCATAGAATGCCCTTGCCTTTTCATTATTCTTCAATTGCTCCGGAATACCTTCTTGATATCCATCTGCAAAATCATCACGTAAGGATAGTATCTTTTCAAGGTATTTTTGTTCATCAAGGCGTTCTTCTCTAAAATCTTCAATTGTCTTTTCAATTAAATCGGAAAACTTCTTATAAAAAGCCTCATCACGCTCCATGCGTTCAGTAATTACCTTTTTCATCTGGCTGGCAATCATATCAGCCTTTGAAGCAGTGGTTTTGCCGTATTTTTCCAGCTCTTCATTTACCAAAGCTTTATCAAATATATCGACCTCCTGTGTTACTTGATATACGTTATCAACTTGAACGTGAGTATCTAAAAGTTTACGAATTTTCATTTCATATTCTTTATAATCAACTACCTCAGCATAACGTATTTGCACACTTTTTTTCATTTTGGCAAAAAACTTCATTTCCTTTTTATAATAAGCAATCTGCTGGTCGGTAAATTCTTCGTAAAATTCGTCGGAAGACAAAGCCGTATGTAGTGTTTTAGCATAAGTTGTAAGTAGGGAGTAAAAGCGATCCCTCAAATCCTGCGCCCCTAGCAATCGCTCCAAAGATTCAATATCATCTTTATTCTTCACTTCCTTAAACAAATCCCAAACATCAGCCAATCGACTGGGGACTTTTCTTATTTCTTCCCTAATATCGGTAACCGTTCCCGACAAATCATCTTCATCGTAACCTTCAAGGGCTGTATATTGTGTCAATGCTTCGTCTAGCTTTCCGAGCAAACCCACATAATCAATAATAAAACCGTGGTCTTTGCCATCAAACAAACGATTTACCCTTGCAATAGCCTGCAATAAATTATGTGCTTGAAGTGGTTTTGCCAGATACAAAACAGTGTTTCGTGGAGCATCAAAACCGGTAAGTAGTTTGCTTACCACAATGATTATTTCCACTTCATCACCTTTTTCTTTGAACTTTGAAATTACATATTCCTCATAAACATCTTGTTTGCCGTGTTTTTCGATAATTTTTTTCCAGTATTTACGTCCCTCTTCTCGTGGGTCTTCCTGCACATCGAAATATCCATCACGACTATCAGGTGGGGTAAAAATCACTTTTGTATTAATTTTTAAGGAATTGTCCATTTGCTCCTCAAAGAATTTCTGATAGCGGATGGCTGTATCAATTTTTGGAACGGCTAATTGGGCTTTAAAACCTGTTCCCTTCCAGTTTTTACAGTAGTGTTCCGAAATATCGAAGGCAATTTCCTCAATTATTTGTTGCGACTCGTAAATCTTAGTAATGGAAGCAAATTTTTGTTTCAAATCTTTGCGAGCTTCTTCATTCAATGGAGCTGATAGACGCTCAAAACCTTTATCAATCTGCTTTTTATTAATACTTAGTTTAGCAGATCTACCTTCGTAAAGCAAAGGTAAAACGGCTCCATCCTTTACTGCTTGGTCGATGGTGTATTGATGAATAAAGCCACCAAATTTTCGGGCTGTATTCTTCTCCGTTTTCATTAATGGCGTTCCTGTGAAACCAATATAGCATGCCCTGGGCAACATACGTTTCATTTTAGCATGCGCAGTGCCATATTGACTTCTATGGCTTTCATCAACCAGAATAAAAAGGTTTTCAGATGCATCTTGAAAATCTTTTTTGCTTAATGCCGATTCAAATTTATCGATAATAACTGTTACAATTTCATTCCCTTTATCTTTCAATAATTCCACAAGATTATTGCCCGACTTTGCCTTATGCACATTCTTACCACAATTCAAAAAGGTTTTATAAATCTGCTTATCCAAGCTTATTCTATCAGTTACAATTACTACTCTAGGATTGGGAATCTCTTTATCCAAAGCCAATGACTTGGAAAGCATCACCATGGTTAATGACTTGCCACTTCCTTGAGTATGCCATACAACACCCCCTTGCCGTATTCCTTCCTGGTCCAAATTACTTACCCTTTGCAAAGTTTCTTGTATTGCAAAGTATTGCTGATAACGAGCAATCTTTTTATCGCCACCATCAAATACTATGAATTTATAAACTAAGTCCATCAAGCGGCTTGGCCTACATAGTGCAACGATTGAACGGTCTTGAACCGTTGGTTTCCGATTTTCTTTTTGCAGTAATTGTTGGGTATCTTTCTCATTATCTTCTTCCCAAACTGACCAAAATTTTGCAGGAGTTCCAGTTGCCGCATAGTTAACCTCATTGGGTTGCACGGCCATTAATATCTGAGCATAGTGAAACAGACGTGGAATGCCTATTTCCTTTTGTTGATTGCGAATGGTTTGAGAGATAGCCTCTGTGATTGAAGCGTTTTTATCCCTGCGTTTGTTCTCCATTACCACAAAAGGAATCCCATTAACAAACAGCACAATATCGGGACGACAGCGTTCTTTTATGCCTTCAACAGTAAACTCATCGGTAATATGGAATACATTATTTTCAATATTTTCCCAGTCGATAAACTTAATGGTGTATCCTTTTTGGTCTCCTTTTATACTTTCGGTATAGCTCTTTCCCAAAGTCAGCAAATCATAAACCTTTTCGTTGCTTTGCACCAAACCCTCATCAGCCACATTCTTAATGGTATTTACTGCTGCTTGAATATTACTCCTCGAAAAAGAATATTGTGC
>WFNC01000497.1 GCA_015488785.1 Flavobacteriales bacterium
GTTTCACTTAGTACTTAGTCAAAAAAACGAAGCAACTGAGCGATAGCGACCTCACGCACACAAATTTATAAAAATAATAACTTGTGCGTAAAAAAGACAAGGCTAAAAATGAATCTAAACATAGACCGGCATAAAAGTTAAGTTCGGTTGGCCGATCTCCTAGCGGAGCTAGCCAATCTCTCTAAACTTTCATTTTGTTCTATATTCACATCCATTTAAAGGCCATTTAAAATCCGTACAAATTTTCAACTTCTCTTTCTTTGGGGAAAGTTCCGGATAAGCTTATTATTTTTTGAGAATAGGATTACAAAATAATTACATTGAGTATTCGTAAAATTAGACTATCCAATATAATCTTGAATGCGTTAGGGATAGAAACGGTAGCTTTTTGATTTTAGACTTAGGGAAACTTAGTCAAAAAAAGCGACTTTAGAAGCTCTTTTTGGACTTAGTTGAACTGAGCCTAAAATCAAAAACTACAAGTGAATAGCCCGTTAAAACGCCCTGAAACAAAATTATTTAAATTATACTGCGTCAAATGCATCTACAATTAATTCGTTGTACATGGCAAATGAAGCTAGACACCAAACGTAAAACTTGGATAAATCTTCTTTGTTGATATAACTTATTGATTTACGTAATTCTTTATTGAATAATCCTTTGTCAAAACTGACTCCTTTTAGTACTTTTTTGCTTAATCCTAACATAATTTTCCTGTTTTTTTAATTGGGGGTTCTCATTAAAAATAGGTTTCTATTCTATTTTTACCCAATAAATGTAAGTAAAAAACTGAACATTTCAAAATTTATTATTCAAAGTCTGTTAAGAAAAGTTAAAAGTAAATACTGAAGTAGCATTGTAACTATTGTTACCGTTTGCTCTGTTTAATGCGACTACATTTGCAGTGTACAAATAAAAAAAGCAATGGGATTATTAGATTTATTAGGATTAAGAAAAGAAAAAGTAGATTTTAAATCGCTTTATAGTAATGGAGCAATTATAATAGATGTTCGAACGCCGGCAGAGTTCAAGTCGGGGCATTACAAAGGTTCTATAAATATCCCATTGGATACGATATCTAAGCGAATGAAAGATATCAAAAAGAAAAACAAAACGGTTATTGCAGTTTGTAGAAGTGGAGCTAGAAGCGGAAACGCAACTTCGATGATGAAACAAAATGGAATAGACGTTTTTAACGGTGGTCCTTGGACAAGCTTAAGTTCTAAATTGAACTAAAGCTATTTTTTTCAATAAGCTCAGCAAATTGCTTGGGCAAATAGTAGTGTTTTATTTTTGTTAAAAACCCAGTCTAATTTATTTTAGATTGGGTTTTTTTCGTTTGAAAAAAGTGTTTTTATATACTAAAATATAATAGCTTTGTTATTTTTACTATTTATTTTCAAGTATGAATCCTCACAACAGCATAAGTAAATGGCAGTATGTATGCATATCTTTATTCTTTGTACTGCCTAGTTTTTCAATTACAGCACAAACTCCCGATTCATCGGCTATTTTCTTTACATATGCCTCAGGTGGAGATTTTCTTGATGATTTTGGAATGGGAGTAATACTTCCATTAAAGCCTTTAAATAATTATATTACACACTATGAAAATGACAACACTTATCTGGAAATTACTACAGGATTTTTAAAAGATAGTCATTTTAGTATAAAAGATAAAAGTCCAGACTCAATAAATCCTATTTCACTTACAATTGATTATAATATTAACCAGATGTCTACAGGTCTTGGGTATGGTATTCTATTTACTGAACCTTTTTCAAAAGAAGAAACAGGAGGGGTTATTTCATTATCGCTAGGCTTTTTATCTTCTATTAGATATTTTGATGGACGTATTAGAGTTTCAAAAGAAAACATACTTAAGTTTAACCCTAGCTATACTGACGGAAATAGTGTTGAAGATTTAAAGTTTAAAAAAATTGAAGGCACTTTAAGTCTAAACTTTTTTGCAAAAATTAAAAAACACATTTTCCTAAGTTTAGGATGGGGGATTGGACACAGGCAATACCTTACTAACAATAAACGAATTTCTGGATATAAATTTGTCGAAAATGGAACTTTTGTACATGGACTTTTACGAATGGGTGTTCGTTTTTAAGATTAAAAAAACACTTAACCAACTATAAAAACCGATAAAACTACATTGCATTATGAACCTTAGATTACTTATTATTATTTTAACTCTAGTTTCGAGTTTATCATTAACAGCTCAGGAAAATGAAAAAACTGCTGAAAGCTCTGATATTATGTTTGCTTACACTTCTAATCTCTTTAAAAATTTTGGGATTGGGATAGATAAAAGTCTGAAAGGTAAAATACGTGTTTACGATACTGATCTCAATACTTATTTAGAATTCACGACAGGATTTTTAAAGGAATTACATATTGATGAGCGGTATAAACGACCTGATTTACCAGATTCAATTCATAAAAGATTTGATTATAATGTAAATAGGATGTCTTTAGGTATAGGATACGGAGTAGAACAAAGTATATATCCTGATGACCCCATTGGAATTGGACTTCTTGCTTCACTTGTTTATTTTGATGGTCGATATCGGATATCAAAACAGAATGTTCTTAGACTTAACCCTGACTACACGGGGAGTAATGCTGTAGAGGATCTAAAGTTTAAAAAAATTGAAGGGAGTTTGATTCTTAGTTTAAGAGCTACAATAAAGAAACGAATCTTCTTTAGCTGGGGCTTAGGAGCTTTAATGGGGCAATATCTTACAAAGAATAATAAAATTGCTGACTATAAATTGTTTGATTTAACATATTCGCAGATGACAGCTAGAACCCGAATCGGATTTGTATTTTAATATACAAATATCGAATAGCTATTAATCTAAAGCTATTCGATAGGTGTTTTTTTTATTTTTAAGAACTAAATATACCCACCTAAGTTTGCAAAGTAGTAAATTTAAGTCGGTATCATTACTTCTTTGGAGCTGATTTGTAGTTAGATGGAATTTCACCTGTAAGAGCTGAAAGAAAAGTCGCAATATTTTCAACTTCTTCATTTGACAAGGTTTTTCCTAATTGTGTTTTTGCCATTATTTGAATGGCATCTTCTAATTTATCCACACTTCCATCGTGAAAGTAAGGATATGTTTTTTCGACATTTCTAAGGGAAGGAACCTTAAATACAAATTTGTCAGCTTCTTTTCCTGTACTTTCAAATTTTCCAAAATCTATTTTACGGCTGTTTGTTAAAGGGGCATAATCCTCAAAAAGGCCAAACTTCATCAGCATATTGCCTCCTAGAGCAACTCCAGAATGACAGGTCACACAGCCTGCTTTATTAAAAGCAACAAAACCTTTCTTTTCTTTTGAAGTTAATGCATTTTCATCACCATCTAAAAAAGAATCGAAGCGAGAAGGCGTAAGAAGTTCTCTTTCGAAAATTCCAATTGCTTTTTGAAGGTTTTGATAGGTTATAGGGTCCTTAGATTCTGGAAAAGCCAAACTAAATTGTTCGACATAAGAAGGAATTCCTTTTAATTTATCGACTAAGAATTGTTTGCTAGGAATTGCCATTTCTACAGGGTTTAAAATTGGACCTCCTGCTTGTTCTTCAACGTCTTTGGCTCTTCCGTCCCAAAACTGACTGATGTGCAAACTTGCGTTCAATACGGTTGGAGAATTTCTACTTCCGTTTTTTCCTGCATCACCGACAGATGTAGGCTTATTATCGACACCGTAGGTTGCTAGATTATGACAAGAATTACAACTGTTATTCCCTGTTAGAGATAGGCGATTGTCAAAAAATAATTCGTGACCAAGCTCTACTTTCGCACTTGTTCTTCTATTTTCTAAGTTTTCTGAAGAAATTGGTAGTTTTTCGTAGCGACTAAAATACTGAGAAAATTCATTTTCAGCAATCGTTTCCTTTTGAATGTCTTCACTAGGGATTTTCTTATTTTCATTGGTGCAAGAACTTAAAAAAGTAAATATGCTTACGGTAATAAATAGGTTTTTCATAACTTCTAATTTGATTTGAATACAAAGTTAAGAGGTGAAGCCTATAAAGTCAAATCACTAATAATGATACCGATATAAAGAATGTTTATATAATGAATTATCTTATCTAATAAATGAACTATAAAAATAAAGAAATACCATTAGTTCTGTTCAAGCCAATATTTTTTTTATAATTTAACTTAAAAACTCTGGAGCTTTAGCTAAATTAATTTCTAGAAGGCTTTCGTTTTCGCATCTAAAAGTACGACTTGGGAATTTTCCCATCATATCGTAATCATGAGTTGCTATAATTACTGCTTTCCCATTACTACTTATTTCAAACAATATTTTCATAATGTCATAAGTCGTTTCAGGGTCTAGATTTCCAGTTGGCTCGTCGGCTATAATAAGTTCGGGGTCATTTATCAAAGCTCTTGCTATTGCTATACGCTGTTGTTCTCCTCCCGATATTTGGTGCGGAAATTTATAACCTTTATTTCCCATTCCTACTTTAATTAAAAGCGCTTCGGACTTGGCTTTCATTTTCTTTTTATCTTTCCAACCTGTTGCTTTCATTACAAACTCTAAGTTATCAGCTATACTTCTGTCTGATAACAATTGAAAATCTTGAAAAACGATTCCTAATTTCCTTCGTAACGCCAAGATATTTTTTCGCTTTATTTTTATTAAAGACTGGTTAGAAACTTCAGCTTTCCCAGTTTTAATTGGGTTTTCAGCATAAAGAGCTTTCAAAATAGAGCTTTTACCACTTCCTGTCTTCCCAATTAAATAAATAAACTCTCCTCTTTCCACTTTAAAAGATACGTTTTTTAAAATCGTTAATTCTCTTTGAGAAATCGTCACATTTTCTAAATGTATAATAACATTATCAGTCATATAAAAGCAATTAAAATAAGTTTTTACGCAAACCGAAAATTAATCCGTTTTTGTATTGTTTATAAAAGTAAGAAGAAAATTAATAGTAATATAAAAGATTTTACTAGAAAATGTAATTAATTAGAAACGATATCTATATCTTTGATTCTTAATTTTTAGAATACACCAAACATGATACGAATAATAATAGCAGTTACATCTGTTCTATTTCTATATTCTTGCGAAGAAGAGAAAAAAGAAACTACCCCCGAAGCTGAAGCTACAATTGAAAGTACGAAGAAACACGAAGAGCGAACAGAAAAAATAGAAAACATAATTTATAACATTCCTTCTCCTACAGAAACGGTAAGTATATTGAAAAGAGCTGGAGCTAAATATGTTTTTGAATTTCCAAACGACCCATTAAATGTTGAAAACTATCAAACTACAGCACAAAAAGGATTAAACATGGGGGTTTACGGAGCCGATTTAACGTACGCAACCGTTTTCAACAAGACAACCGAAACTTCATTTTACTTGAATTGTGTTACAAAAATGGGAAAAAAACTAAACGTAGAAAATGTTTTTAACGAAAGAGTAAACGAAAGAATACAAGACAACGTTGACAACAGAGATTCTATGCAAGTTATTATAAACGAAACTTTTTGGGAACTAGACGCCTACTTAAAAGAACAAGAGAGAGAGAACGTTTCAGCTTTGATTATTGTAGGTGGATGGATAGAGTCATTATATATTGCGACACAATTTGTAAAGCTAAATCCAGAAAACTTAGAAATGAAGCAACGTGTAGCAGAACAAAAATACTCTTTAAAAAACCTAATTGGACTGGTAAAAGGGTATGAAAGCAAAGCGGGAATGGAAGACGTATTCAATACATTGGATGAGCTTAAGTCTATTTTTGATGAAATAATAGAAACAAAAGAAAAAGCTTCAAGTCAAAACAATAGTGACGTTATAATGATTGGAAACAAAATAACATTAGAAATGTCGGACGAATTATTGAAGAAAATAATAGTTAGAGTAGAAGAAATACGTAATGAAATTGTAAACTAATTATGAAAAACTTATTAAAAATAACGCTATTATTTAGCTTACTAGTATCGTCAATTTATAGTAGTGCTCAATGCAAGAGATTCACGAAAAAACAGTGTATTCCCGAATTAAAAGAATATGTATTCAACGGTCAATTAAACACAGCAATACTTGGTAAAGGTGAAGATGCCGAACTAATGCTAAGTTTTTATAGTGGTCAAAAATATAGGATGTACGTTTGTGCAGAAGAAACGCTTGAAGGGACTACCTTTAAGATTTTAGATACCGACAAAAATCTAATCTATAACAGTGAAGGGAAAGACTCTAATGTCTTTGATTTTAGAGTACGATCTACACAACAGTTAATCATACAGGTTTCTGTACCAGGAGAAGGAAATTCTCATTCTCTTGATTTTCAAGGATGTATATCCGTTTTGATTGGATTTATTGAGGATTAGAAAAAATATTAAGAAAAAAATAAAGTTATAAACATTTTTTACGTACATTTGCCGTTCGAATTTTTAATATAAAATGACTGACTTAACTGAATATATAATTCCATTTAGTGGATATAAGATAGGAAATCATAATTTTACATTTAAAATTCAGAAAACGTTCTTTGATGCTTTTGAGTATTCAGAAATAAAAGATGGAGATTTGGTAGTTGAATTGTTACTTGAGAAATCAGAAACAATGATGATTGCATATTTTGACATTGCGGGTGAAATAACATTGGAATGTGATACTTGTTTAGGAGATGTGATTGAAACAGTTTCTAAAAAATATCGCCAAATTTATAAATTCACAGACGACGAAGATTTAAACTTAACAGATGAAATGACACATGTTTCATTTAAAGAATTTGAAATTAACGTTGCCCCTTTGATTGTTGAGTTCATAAACCTATGTAAACCCAATAAGGTAAACCACGAGGAAGGTAAGTGCGATGAAGAACTTACTGAAATGCTGAATGAATACTTGTTAGTAGAAGAACATATAGAAATAGAAAGTATAAATAACGAAGAAGATGAAGGTGATTTAGACCCTCGTTGGAATGCGTTAAGAAATTTAAAAAATAAACAATAAAAACCATACATAATGGCACATCCTAAGAGAAAGATATCGAAGACTAGAAGAGACAAAAGAAGAACTCACTACAAAGCTTCTGCTCAACAAATAGCAACTTGTCCAACAACTGGAGAAGCGCATTTATACCACAGAGCACATTGGTCTGAAGGAAAATTATATTACAAAGGAAAGGTTGTAATGGAAAAAGAAGTTACTGAACTTTAGTCTAAAAAAACTAAGACTTACAATAAAGACGCCTACTATATTTTATAGTGGGCTTCTTTCGTGTTAAAAATATGTTATATAATAAGGAACTGTTAAAATAATTAAGTACCTTAGTAAAAGAAAACTGGAATACTTTTTGAATCACAAAAACAATGAGTACTTATTTTTAAATTAATAACTTAAAACAAACGAACAATGAAATTAATAATAACCACAACAATTCTATTGCTTTCTACTTTATTTTATGCCCAAGATAAAATATATAAGAATGTTAACGTACAACAATTCGAAAATTTCACAACCGTGAAAGAAAAAGTTTTGCTCGATGTTAGAACACCTAAGGAATTTGAAGAAGGACATATAAAAGGAGCTAAAAACTTAAACTTTTTTGACAAAACATTTAAAGATGAATTAGCAAAATTAGATAAAAAAACGCCTGTATATGTTTATTGTAGATCAGGAGGAAGAAGTGGAAAAGCGATGAGCATGATGAAAGAAATGGGTTTTGAAACTGTTTACAACCTTATGGGTGGTTATCTTTCTTGGTCTAAAAATGCGAAGTAATTATGGATTTTAAAAACTGGGATTTTGTCAGAGTATTAAAAGTAATTATCGGACTCGCTTTTATTGGCTCATATTTAGACAACCAAGAATGGGGAATGATAGTAATAGGATTAGTAATTCTTTATCAAGGAATTGCTAACATTGGATGCTTTGCATGCAACACTGGACAATGTTCAATTGAGAAATAATAGCGAAAGTAACTTTATAAAAACGCTCTTATTTGATTTAAAATCAAGTAAGGGCGTTTCTTTTGCGCAATAAAGTCGTATTTTTAAGTATAAATTCTTATTTTTATAGAAATAAAAGAATATCATAATTATGAATAAAGTTGTAAAAAATGTTGAGGAAGCCTGCAAAGGTATCGAAAACGGAATGACGATTATGTTAGGAGGTTTTGGTCTTTGTGGTATTCCTGAAAATTCTATTGCCGAATTGGTAAAGAAAGACGTAAAGGATTTAACTTGTATTTCGAACAATGCAGGAGTCGATGATTTTGGATTAGGATTACTATTGCAAAAACATCAAATAAAAAAAATGGTTTCTTCTTACGTTGGAGAAAACGACGAATTTGAACGTCAAATGCTTAGTGGAGAATTGGAAGTAGATTTAATTCCTCAAGGAAGTTTGGCAGAGCGTTGCAGAGCTGGAGGAGCAGGAATACCCGCTTTTTTTACGCCTGCAGGATACGGAACCGAAGTTGCAGAAGGAAAAGAAGTGAGAGTTTTTAACGGAAAGCCACACATTTTGGAACACGCATTAACAGCAGATTTTGCAATTGTAAAGGCTTGGAAAGGAGATACAGCAGGAAATTTAATATTCAAAGCAACAGCTAAGAATTTCAACCCACTGATGGCTATGGCTGGAAAAATCACCATTGCCGAAGTTGAAGAATTAGTCCCAGCAGGAGAACTAAACCCAAACGAAATTCATACCCCAGGTATTTTTGTACAACGAATTTTTCAAGGTGTGGATTATGAGAAAAGGATTGAGCAGCGAACGACTCAAATGTAACAATTAAACAATGTAGTAATTGATTAATGTAATAATGAATTTTCATTCGTATAATTATTTATGATTAATAAAGGTAATCTCATATTAGATAAAACATTGGAGTTTTCATTGAGTATTATTTCTTTTTGTGAAGTATTAGAAGCTAAGAAAAAATTCATTATTGCTCGGCAATTACTTAAAAGTGGAACTTCTATTGGAGCGAATATAAGTGAAGCTCAAAATACTGAAAGTAAAGCTGATTTTATTCATAAAGTAAAAATAGCGGCTAAAGAAATTGAAGAAACAAAATACTGGTTGACATTATGTAAAAAATCAGAAAATTACCCTTTCAATAATCAATTAGAAAGTCAAATAAACGAAATTGGTTTAATAACCTATAAAATATTAAGTAGTAGCAAGCGTAACAACCGATAAATTAGTACATTACTTTATTAGTACATTGTTACATTAGTAATAATCTTCAAATTTTAAAAACGATGTTAAGTAAAACTCAAATAGCACAACGAATAGCACAAGAATTACAAAGTGGATGGTATGTAAACCTTGGAATAGGAATACCTACATTGGTTGCTAATTATATTCCAGAAGGGATGGAAGTAGAATTTCAATCTGAGAATGGAATTTTGGGAATGGGACCTTTCCCTACCGAAGAAAACATAGATGCAGATTTAATAAATGCAGGAAAACAAACAATAACAGCATTGCCTGGAGCTTCTTATTTTGATTCGGCAACAAGTTTTGCCATGATAAGAGGGCAACACGTACAATTAACCGTCCTTGGAGCAATGGAAGTTTCTGAAAATGGAGATATTGCCAATTGGAAAATACCAGGAAAAATGGTAAAAGGAATGGGCGGAGCAATGGATTTGGTGGCTAGTGCCGAAAATATAATTGTAGCAATGATGCACACCAATAAAAAAGGAGAAAGTAAAATCTTGAAAAAATGTTCTCTTCCATTAACAGGTGTTGGCTGTGTTAAGAAAATTGTAACCAACCTAGCTGTTTTAGAGGTCGTAAAAGATGGTTTTAAATTATTAGAAAGAGCTCCTGGTGTTTCTGTAGAAGAGATACAAAAAGCTACAGAAGGTAATTTGATTATTGATGGAGATGTTCCTGAAATGAAGTTTTAAGGTGTGCCTTTGACTCTGTGAGTTAAAGGTTATGAAACAAATATAGAATAAAACCGTAAGAAACATTATGATTACTAAAACAGCACTAGCAAAACAGATACAACAATTTCCTGAATCTTTTTCATTAGAAAGTTTAATAGAACGATTGATTTTTATAGATAAAGTTGACAAAGGACTTCAAGAATCTAACGATGGGAATGTCATTTCAGAAAAAGAACTAGAAAAAGAAATCGAAAAATGGTTCGAATAAATTGGACGCCACAATCTCAGTTAGATTTAAAGAATATTGCAGAATTTATATCTAAAGATTCTAAACGATATGCGAAAATTCAGGTTATAAAATTAAGAAACAGAACAGAACGATTAAAAACAAACATTCGTTTAGGTCGTATTGTTCCAGAATTTAATGACGGATCGATACGAGAATTGATAGTTGATTATTATAGAATCGTATATAAAATAACTACTTTAAAAACGATACATATTTTGACAATTCATCATTCTTCAAGAAATTTTGACAATTCAACTATTTATATAAAATGAATGTACTTACAATAAAGTATTACTTACTGTTTGTTATTGTTTTTCAATTTGTGATTGAAGGGAATTTACTTGCTCAAAATTATGATTATAACGATTATATAGAACACCAATCATTTACACGCGAGCTATCAAAAGAATTTTTAAATTATAGCACGAAAAAACATTCTATAAAAACAATGACAGAATGGCGTTTTGAATTAGATTCTAATGGAAACTATATAGATTCTGCAATACTTTATTCTTATACATTTGATAAACTAGGTCAAGTTATAAAAGAAAAATATTGTTATAATAAAAATAACAACAAGTTCAAATCAATCTCTTACAATTTTAATGAAGAGGGTGTGCCTATTGATACAATTTTCGAAAACCCTTATCCTGTTGTAGAAAGCAATGTTTTAGATGGGGTTTATGTGCTTAGGATTTCTACATATTGTGAATATCGAAATTACGACAATAAGATTACAATGATAGATATTGATTTTGATGAATATGAATATGATTTAACTTTATCGTTCTTCTACAAAAATAGAGAGTTATACGATTTTATTGAAGTAATTTATAAAGGGAAAGAATATGAGCATAGATTTGAATACACCTATTATAAAAGGTATCAGTATTAAGCCTTATTCTACTATAAAA
>WFNC01000498.1 GCA_015488785.1 Flavobacteriales bacterium
CTTACCAATTAGATATGAATTTTAGTAAAGCGATAAAGCATTATACTAAATTCGAATCGGCTACAAAATCAAAGCATGTAGAAACATTGGGTAGAATGCTGAAAAAGAGAATTAAGGAATGTAAGTCTGGAAAAGTATTGACCGCTAAACCAGTAAGAGTCTGGATAGATAACGTGAAAAGTATCAATAGTAAAAGCGACGAATATAGTCCTTGTATCTCTACCGATGGAGCTACAATTGTGTTTACATCGAACAGAGAAAACGGGCACAAACCAAACGAAGTTGGAGAATATGATGGAGATATTTATAAAACTGATTTACTAGAAAGCGGAAAATGGTCTGCACCGAAATCTATGGGAAGTACGTTGAATACAACCTTGGACGAAACTGCTACAATGCTTTCTTATGATGGTACAAAAATGTTGATTTACAAGAATGAAGGTGAAAATTATGACATTTATGAAAGTATCTTGAAAGGAGCGAATTGGACTTCACCTAAAAAGCTACACAGAGGTTTAAATACTAAAGCCGATCAAACTTATGCGAGTTATAATTTTAATGATCGAAAAATCATGTTTGTTTCGAGTAAGGTAGTCGGAAATTCTAGTAGAGGAACAGATATTTTCTTTTGTGGAAGAATGAATGGTCGAAAAGATGAATTTGGAGCTGCTCAAACAGTTGGTTCTACCGTAAATTCTAGGTTTAATGAAGGTTCTGTTTACATGCATCCCGATGGAGAAACAATGTACTTTAGTAGTGAAGGGCACAATTCTATGGGCGGAATGGATATATTTGTTTCTTACAAAAAACAAGGATCTTGGTCTGAACCAGAAAACTTAGGATACCCAATCAATACGCCTTACGATGACTATTTCTTTGCCGCTACTGCTAGTGGAAAATATGCTTATATTGCTTCTAACAGAGAAGGTGGAAAAGGAGGTTTAGATATTTATAAAATTACTTTTTGGGGACCAGAAAAAAAACAAACTTTGGCTACCGAAGATTATTTACTTGCTAGTGTAGCAACTCCTATTAAAAATGTTCAAATAGAGAATAAAGTAAAAGTGAATAAAAAATCATTGACTGTTTTTAAAGGTAGAACAATAGATGCTATTAGTAATAAAGCGATAGAAGCAAAAATTACGATAACGGATAATACTTCTGGTCGTAAAATTGAGACCATTAAAACAAATAGCGCAACAGGTAAATTCTTATTGTCACTTACTTCTGGTAAAAATTACGGTATTACAGTTGAAGCAGACGGGTATTTATTCCACAGTGAAAATTTTGACATTAAAAATGGAGGAGGTTTTAATATGGTAAACAAAGAGATAAAACTAAAAAACATAAAAAAAGGAAGTACAATAGCGTTAAGAAATATTTTCTTTGAATCGGGTAAATCTTTGTTGAGCTCAGAATCGAATGGAGAATTGAATCGTTTGGTAGATCTACTAAAAGATGTAAGCAGTCTTAAAATAGAAATATCAGGACATACCGATAATGTTGGTAGTGAAAGTATGAACAAGAAACTTTCTCAAAAAAGAGCACAAGCTGTGGTTGATTACTTAGTTCAAAAAGGAATCGCCAAAACAAGATTGGTTGCAAAAGGTTATGGTTCGCAAAAACCTGTTGCATCAAACAATAGTTCGTCAGGAAGACAACAAAATAGAAGAACTGAATTTAAGATTTTGTAGATTGGTTTAGTAAAATACTCTAAAACAAAAAAAGGCTATTCATTTCTGAATAGCCTTTTTTTTGTTTTAACAAATTTTAAGTTATCACCAATAATAACCAAAAATAATCTCCGTTGTTAATATCTAATTTGCAAGGTAAAATAGTTTCCATTTTCGATTCTTTATATTTGCAATTGCATTATTAAACAGGAAGTATGAATAGCAAAATAATAAAAGGTTTTAGTAAAAAGACTAAAGAAGAAAAAATTGATTGGATTATTGAGAATTACCTTGATAATGACACCACTCAAAAAGACTTTTTAAAATCTTATTGGCATGAAAATCCAAAAACTCAAAAGTTACATGACGAGTTTATAGAGAATACAATTTCTAATTTTTATATTCCTTTTGGTATTGCTCCAAATTTTAAAATTAACGATAAAATATACTGTGTCCCAATGGCTATAGAGGAAAGTTCTGTAGTTGCTGCGTCCGCTAAATCGGCTTCGTTTTGGTTAAACAGAGGAGGTTTTAAAGCCAATGTTGTATCAATGATTAAAATTGGGCACGTTCATTTTGCTTGGCATGGTGATTATGATAAGCTTAGAAATTCTTTTGAAAAAATTAAATCAAAATTTTATACCGATACTGATAACCTAACTTCTAATATGCGAAAAAGAGGTGGAGGAATATTGGACATCGAATTGATAAACAAATCCGATTTAGAGCCAAATTACTATCAATTAATGGCGAAATTTGACACCAAAGATTCTATGGGTGCAAATTTTATTAACAGTCTTTTAGAAGAATTTGCTAAAACATTGAAAAGAGAATTGGCAAATGATAATTCCTTGACAGAAAAAGAACAGGAAGTTCAAATTATAATGTGTATTTTATCGAATTATACCCCTGAATGCATTGTACGCTCAGAGGTTAGTTGCAAAGTAGAAGAACTCACAGAAGGAACTGATATGTCAGCTGATTTGTTTGTCGAAAAGTTTAAACAAGCTGTACACATTGCACAAATAGAACCTTACCGAGCAACGACGCACAACAAAGGAATTTACAACGGAATTGATTCAGTTGTGATTGCAACGGGAAATGATTTTAGAGCCGTTGAAGCTTCTGGTCACACCTACGCTGCTAGAGACGGGCAATACAGAAGTCTTACCCATGTAAAAGTTGAAAATGGAATCTTCACATTTTGGATAGAAGTCCCTATGGCCTTAGGTACAGTAGGAGGTTTAACAAAATTGCATCCAATGGTTAAATTTGCTTATAAACTTTTAGGAAATCCCAATGCAGCGGAATTAATGGAAATAACAGCTACTGTTGGTTTAGCTCAAAATTTTGGAGCGCTACGTTCTTTAGTTACTACAGGAATTCAAAAAGGACACATGAAAATGCATCTATTGAACATCCTTAATC
>WFNC01000499.1 GCA_015488785.1 Flavobacteriales bacterium
TCAACTTATTATTGGAATGAATTGGTAAAATGTTTGAATATTTATGTCACCCTAAAAAAGATTTGCCCAACATTGGACAGCTTAAATATTGGAGGAGGTTTTCCTATAAAAGACTCCCTAGCCTTTAATTTCGATTATCAGTATATGGTAAACGAAATTATCGGATTAATAAAAACAACTTGTGCCAGCAATGAAGTAGAAGAACCACATTTGTTTACCGAATTTGGAAGTTATACAGTAGGGGAGAGTGGAGCTGTAATTTACAAAATATTGGGTCAAAAAAAGCAAAACGATAGAGAAAAATGGAACATGATAGACTCCTCTTTCATCACAACCCTACCAGATACTTGGGCGATAAATAAAAGGTTTATATTACTCCCTTTAAACAATTGGAACAAGCCTTACGAACGTGTATTATTAGGAGGTTTAACTTGCGATAGTGATGATTATTACAACTCCGAAAAGCATTTAAGCGAAATTTATTTACCCCAGCACACCAAAGAAAAACCACTTTACATCGGCTTGTTCAACGTAGGCGCTTATCAAGAAAGCCTTGGGGGGTACGGAGGATTACAACATTGTTTAGTCCCGCAACCAAAACACATTATTATAAAGCTAGACCAAGACAATAATCCGGTTGTAACAGTCTTTAGAGAAGAGCAAATTCAAGAAAATGTATTAACTATTTTAGGTTATGGCAACTAAAAATTACGCAGGTATTCCAAATGAATTTTCAAGATTAGAAAATTCTAAAGTGGTTTTAATACCAGTCCCTTACGACGGAACAAGCACTTGGCAAAAAGGAGCGGATAAAGGACCTAAAGCATTTTTGGAAGCAGCTGAAAACATGGAACTTTACGATATTGAAACAGATACGGAAGTTTACAAACAAGGAATTTATTTAGCTCCACCAGTTTTAGAAAACAGTACGCCAGAATTAATGGTAGCGTCGGTTTATGAAGTTGTAAAATCGTTTTTGAATAACAATAAATTTGTAACGCTTTTGGGAGGAGAACACTCCATTTCCATTGGTTCTATGCGTGCTTTTAATCAAAAATTTGAAGATTTAACCGTTTTACAATTAGATGCACATGCCGATTTGAGGGAAGAATATGAAGGCTCTACCTGTAATCATGCTTGCGCTTTGTACGAAGCAAACAAGTCCAGCAACCTTATTCAAGTTGGAATTAGAAGCATGGATATTTCCGAAAAAAAGGAAATGAACTTCTCAAAAGTATTCTTTGCACATAAAATGATTACAGATAATTCGTGGAAAGAAAAAGCAATAGAATTAATGACCAATAATGTTTACATCACAATAGATTTAGACGCTTTTGACCCCTCGATTTTACCAGCAACAGGTACGCCAGAACCAGGAGGAATGCAATGGTACGAGACATTAGATTTTCTAAAAAAAGTAATTAAACAAAAAAATGTTGTAGGTTTTGATATCGTAGAACTTTGCCCTAATGAAACGGATAAGTCTTCCGATTTTTTAGCCGCAAAACTATATTACAAGCTGTTAAGTTATCAGTTTGAGAATAAGTGATTTTTAATGTAAGGATATTTAATTTTTGAGACTACTAGAAAGTAAAGATTCAAAAGTCTGGAAGGTATTTATTTTGAGTATATGGGCGTTTAAACAGGCTGTACATTTGTAGTTTTTGTTTAAAAAAAAGTTTAACTAAGTTAAAAAGGAGCTCATAAAATCGCTCTTTTTAGCAAAGTTATACCAATTAGATATTGAAATGCGCCTTAAAAAATAAATTTTATTTTTACATAGACGATGAAAATAAAATTAGCATAGCCTTAGCTATCGTGTTTTTATTTGAAGAAGTATATGTGGTAATAAAATTATTTATTAAGCGCATTTCATAATTTAATTGGTATTTATCATTAAAAAACAAAAAGATGAACAAAATAACGGTTAAAGCATTTAAAGTAATAGGTATCTCGGTAAGAACAACTAACGAAAACGGACAAGCCTCAAAAGATATTGGAGAATTGTGGAGTAAATTTATGACAGAAGGAATTTTAGATAAGATTCCAAACAAAATAGACAATGCTGTTTATTCAATTTATACCGAATATGAAAGCGATCACACCAAACCATATACTACCATTCTAGGTTGTAAAGTCGAAAATACAGACAATATTCCAGATGGAATGATAGCAAAAACATTTGAAGGAGGAGAATACACAAAGTATATCGCCAAAGGAGATTTAATGAAAGGTGTTGTTTATGAAGAATGGACAAAAATTTGGAATGAAGATTTGGATAGAACTTACACCGCAGATTTTGAAGTTTATGGAGAAAAAGCACAAAACCCATCCGACGCAGAAGTAGATATTCTAATCGCAATAAAAAAATAATATGAATGCAATAGACAATTTTTTAGCTAAATAAAGAAAGTTGTCTATTGCTTATTTTCTGAAATTTAGTTGTATAAAACGCCTCTTTTGTCACAGATTCTTAATAATTAACAATAAAAGTGTAAAAGTTTTGTTAAAGAATAGGGTATAAAAAAGGATATAGCTTACTTTTGTAAAACTAAAAACAAAAAAACATTTTATATAATGAATGAATTTGGAATAAAACCATCAACAGCTAATTTACCAGAGCTAGGATTAGGTAATGTAGCCAATGCATTTTGGAATTTAACACCAGCAGAATTAGTAGAAGAATCAATATTGAGAGGAATGGGGGCTTTAGCCGATTCAGGAGCCTTAGCAATTGACACAGGAGAGTTTACAGGTCGTTCGCCTAAAGATCGATTTATTGTAGCCGATTCAAAAACTGAAGAAGCAGTTTGGTGGGGAGATATTAATATAAAAATGACCCCAGAAAATTTCGATAAATTATTTGTAAAAGTAACAGCATACCTACAAAGTAAAGATATCTTTGTTAGAGACAACTACGTTTGTTCTGACGCTGATTATCGTTTAAATATTCGTACAATCAACGAGCATCCTTGGGCAAATCAATTTGCAAACAATATGTTCTTGAGACCTACACAAGAGGAATTAAAAGACTTTTCGCCAGAGTGGACGATCATCAATGCTCCAGGATTTTATTCGAACCCTGAAACAGATGGTACACGTCAACATAATTTTGCGGTACTTAACTTTACTAAGAAAATTATTTTGATTGGAGGAACGGGTTATACAGGAGAAATTAAAAAAGGAATTTTTTCAGTTCTTAATTTTATTTTACCACAC
This sequence comes from Flavobacteriales bacterium, assembly GCA_015488785.1. Classification (GTDB taxonomy): domain Bacteria; phylum Bacteroidota; class Bacteroidia; order Flavobacteriales_D; family Parvicellaceae; genus S010-51. The sequence continues at coordinate 3,220 of WFNC01000499.1, forward strand.
GAAAAAAATGTATTGTCTATGCATTGTTCAGCAAATGTTGGACAAAATGATGATACTGCAATTTTCTTTGGACTTTCGGGAACAGGTAAAACAACGTTGTCGGCAGATCCGAAACGTAGGTTAATTGGAGATGACGAACACGGTTGGGCAGATAATACCGTTTTTAATATTGAAGGTGGTTGCTACGCAAAATGTATTGATTTGAGCCAAGAAAAAGAACCTCAAATTTGGGATGCTATTAAGTTTGGTTCTATTTTAGAAAATATCAACTTTAAGGAAAATACTTCTACGGTTGATTTTATGGATAAAACAAAAACAGAAAACACACGAGTTAGTTACCCAATCAATTATATCGATAATATACAAGAAGGTAGTATTGGAGCTGCTCCAAAAAATATTTTCTTTTTAACAGCTGATGCTTTTGGCGTTTTACCTCCAATTTCTAAATTGACAAAAGGGCAAGCAATGTATCACTTTATTTCTGGATATACAGCAAAAGTAGCTGGGACAGAAGCTGGGATTACAGAGCCTGTAACAGCTTTTTCGGCTTGTTTTGGAGCTCCATTTTTACCATTACATCCAACTAAATATGCTGAGATGCTTGGCGAAAAAATGACCAATAACAATGTAAACATTTGGTTAATCAATACAGGTTGGACTGGAGGTGCTTATGGTACAGGAGAACGAATGAGTTTGAAATATACTAGAGCAATGATTACTTCTGCTTTGGAAGGTAAATTAGATGATGTAGAATTTGTGAACCACGAAATATTTGGTTTAGCAATGCCTGTAACTTGTGAAAACGTACCCGATGAAGTTTTAAACCCGAAAAATACATGGGCAGATAAAGATGCTTACGATAATAAAGCTAATAATTTAGCAGAGCAATTTATAGCTAATTTCAAGCAGTTTGAAAGCAATGCAAATGAAGAAATAATGAGTGCAGCACCTAAAGTGAAGGTGTTAGCTTAAATTTTAAAATAGATTTTTTTATTAAACTCGATTGTACTTGTTGCAATCGAGTTTTTTTATGCGAAAATAATTCGTAATTTAGAAAAAAAATAGATAAAATGACTCCTTTCCTAAAACAAATCGCTGAAGATATAATTGAGAATTATGAAATTAAAGAATATAAAGATCTATTAATTATAGTGCCTTCAAGGCGTGTTGGTTTGTACTTGAAAAAAGAAATGGCTACGTTGCTAAAACAAACTTTTTGGTCGCCTGTTATAAAAACCATTGACGAGTTCTTGACCGATAAACACAAGAGCGGAGTTATTGATAGTGTTACAGTTCATTTTGAATTGTATAAAGCTTACATCCAAATATTTGGTAAAGAAGAAACCTTTGATTCTTTTCAGTCTTGGTCGAGCCAAATTCTGAATGATTTTAATGAAATCGATCGCTACTTGCTTTCGCATAAAGTAGTTTTTAGTAATTTAAAGGATATAAAAGAGATCGAACAATGGAGTTTTAATAATGACGATTTAAGCGAAAATCAGAATAAGTTTTTAATCTTTTGGGAGAAACTCGGAGAATTGTACGAAGTGTTTTCAACTCAATTGGAAGCTCAGAATTTAGCGACAAGTGCAAAAGTATATCGAGATATTGCTACCAATCCCAAAAAGTATTTGAATAATTTACCTTATAAGAAAATCTATATACTTGGATTCAATGCTTTGTCAACAAGCGAAGAGGTTATATTTAAACATTTATTTCAGACTTCACAAGCAAAAATATATTGGGATGCTGATCAGTATTATTTAAAAAATAAACTTTACGAAGCTGGAAATTTTATACGCAGGTATAGTTGGGCATCTGAAAGTATAAAAGCAGTTGAAGGTAATTTGGTTGGAAAAGAAAAAAGCATACACCTTTATCCGTCCAAAACATCTATCGATCAAGTCAATATTGCGGCTAAAATAATGGAGGAGAATCCTGCTTTTTCCAACGAGAAAAGTGCTTTAATATTGAGTGACGAAACGTTATTAAATCCATTGGTTAACGCTATACCTGTAGGTGTCGATAAAATGAATATTACAATGGGATATTCGATTGGAAACACACTGGCAAAAGAACTTTTTGAAACCTGTTTGGATATTATAATTAGTAGTCAACGGTTCAGTAAAGGCAAAATGAAAAGTATCTATTTCAAAGACTTGGATAATTTATTTGAGAATGCACTATTTAAACAATTTACAAACAATAAAAAAACAGAATTTGTAAAACTTAGAAGCAGTATTATTAAATATAATTATACATTTATTACACCTAAGAATTTAACTTACTTTTTAGGTGATTATAGCTCAAATTTAGATTTTCTTTTTTATGATAATAATAAGTCAATTGAAAGTTATTTGGAAGACATCGCTTTGTTTATTCAAAAAGTTAGGAGTAAATTAATACAAGCCGATGAATTGAATATAGAGATAGAGGCTTTGTATAAAATAGAACAAATTATAGCTAAGGTTCAGTCGATTTTAAAAAAATATCCTTACATCACAACGCTTTCAGGTTTGAGAAAATTGATTTGGCAAATTCTAGGGAAAGAAAAGTTGTCTTTTTATGGAGAACCATTGCAAGGATTACAAATTATGGGATTCTTAGAAACAAGGGCTTTAGATTTTGAAAATATTATATTACTGTCTTGCAACGAAAGTTTTTTGCCTGGAGTAGCGCCAAGTAATTCTTTAATTCCTTTTGATTTAAAATTATTTTTGAAACTTCCAACCAAATCGGATCGGGAAGCAATTTTTGCTTATTACTTTTACCGAATAATCCAAAGAGCAAAAAATATTCATTTGGTTTACAACAATGGAATAGCCAATGCTTTAGAATCTAACGAAGTCAGTCGTTACATTATTCAATTAGAAAATGAACTTTCTCATTATGAGAATGTTAAAATAGAAACGCATCAAATAAATTATAAAATAGAAAACGCTCCAGCGGTACAAGTTATTGAAAAGGATGAACTAACGTTGTCAAAAATAGAACTGTTTCTAAAGAATGGTTTATCTCCGTCCGCTCTAAACGGATATTTGGCTTGTTCACTTGATTTTTATTACAAATATGTATTAAGAATTAGAGAGCAAGAAGAAGTTGAGGAGTCAATTGAAAGTAGTACTCAGGGGACAATTATTCATAAAGTCTTAGAAAATTTATACACCAAATTTGGTCCAATAATAAATACAGAATCTATTGATAATATGCTAAAGGTTTATGAAGAAGAAACCCATTTAATCTTTAAAGAAGCTTTTCCTCAAGGAAATTACAGAGTCGGAAAAAACCTATTGACTTTCTCTATGGCATTGAAAGGTATTCGTAAATTCCTAAAAAGTGAAAAAGATTTTATTGTAAAAAACGGACATATAAAAATACTAGGGCTAGAAGAAAATTTAAGTCACACTTTAACAGTTGAAACACCAACAAAATCATTGCAAGTTTTGCTAAAAGGAAATGCCGATCGAATAGATTTGATAGGGAACACAATTAGAATTATAGATTATAAAACAGGTTATGTTAAGCAAACGGATGTTGCGACTCATTTTTATAAAATTCTAGAACACCCTAAAGCAAATCAGTTAATGTTTTATGCTTATTTATATTACAAACAATATAAAAAAATAAATATTGAATCGGGTATTGTTTCGTTTAGAAATTTAAACGGAGGATTGTTAAATTTAATCGTAAAAATAGAAAAGCAACCTGTAGAATTTTCAGCTGATTTGTTTGATGAATACGAAGATTTATTAATAGATCAAATACAAGAGATTTATAACGCAGAAATTGATTTTAGCCACAATGAAGACGCTAAGTATTGTATGATTTGCTCATAGCAAAAGGTTCTACAGAGTTTGGTGTGGATAGTATAATTTAGAAGTACTCCAAAGTTTAATACGCTAATCGTTTTTTTTGTAAAATGAACAAAGCATTAAGAACAATGTATTTTTTTGAATTTTAAAGTCTTAAAGTCTTAAAGTCTTAAAGTCTTGAATCTTTTAGTCTTGAGTCTATTCCCTCATAATTTCTCCCCACAATACTTACAAAACTGAGCATCGGTGTCGTGCCCTTCCATAGAACAGCTTCTACACGCTTGCGTACTGACTAATTTTGTGTTGCTTGGTTTTATAATTTCAGAACTAACAATTCCTGTAGGAACAGCAATTACAGCATAACCAATAATCATAATAATAGAAGCAATAAATTGACCCAGAACGGTTTGTGGTGCAATATCTCCATATCCAACTGTTGTTAAGGTTACAATTGCCCAGTAAATACTTCTAGGAATACTTGTAAAACCACTTTCGGGAGTTTCTACCAAATACATAATTGTTCCTAAAATAAAAGTAACACTAAGAACAGCAAATAAGAAAACAATAATTTTGGCTTTACTTGCCTTCATTGCATCAGCAAGACCTTTGGCTTCACCAAGAAAATGAGCTAGTTTTAAAATTCTAAATACTCTAAGCAAACGCAATGAACGGATTACAACCAACGAACGAGATCCTGCAAAGAATAAACTTAAGAAGGTGGGTAAGATGGATAACAAATCTACAATACCATAAAAACTAAAAATATACTTTTTAGGTTTTTCAATCGAAATAAGTCGTAAAAAATATTCAATCGTAAAAAGAATCGTAAAAGACCATTCTAATATTTCTAATTCTGTTCCATAAACCAATCGAATGCTTTCAACACTTTCGAGCATTACAATTGAAATACTTATAATAATAGCCCACAGCAATACAATATCAAACATTCGACCAGCAGGAGTGTCTGCTTCGTAAACGACTTCGTGTATTTTATTTTGCCAAGGTTTCATCTATTAAGCTGTAAATTGACTTGCCAATTCATCAAAAGAAATTTCTTTTTGCTCTCCCGATTCCATGTTTTTTAATTTACAAACACCAGCTTCTAAATCGTCATCACCAACAAAAGCTACGTAAGGAATACCCTTGGCATTAGCGTATTTCATTTGTTTTTGAAGTTTCAAATTCTCAGGATATAATTCAGCATTAATACCATTACTTCTTACCATCTTTAAGATCTGTAACATTTTTACCGTATCAGCACCAAAATTAACAAACATCAACTGTGTTGAAGCATTTTTGAAAGAAGGGAAAAGCGCTAATTCTTCGATTACATCATAAATACGATCAGCTCCAAAAGAAATTCCAACTCCAGAAATATCTTTCAACCCAAAAATACTTGTCAAGTCATCGTAGCGACCGCCACCACAAATACTACCCATATTTACACCATTGGCTTTTACTTCAAAAATAGCACCTGTGTAATAGTTCAATCCTCTAGCCAAAGTGACATCGAATTCTAGTTTGGCAGTTGTCAATCCTATCGCATTTACCGTGTCAAAAACAGTGGTTAACTCCTCTATTCCTTTCATTCCTATTTCAGAACCAGAAAGCAATACTTTCATTTCTTCCAAAACAGTCGAAATATCACCTTTCATGCTAAACAAAGGTTTTATTTTCTCGATAGCATCGCTTCCTATACCTTTGTTTATCAATTCTTCTATTACTTTTTCTTCACCAATTTTGTCAAGTTTATCAATCGCAACTGTAATGTCGATAATTCGATCAGATTCGCCTGTAATTTCAGCAATTCCACTTAGAATTTTACGATTATTAACTTTTATTGTAAAATCAGGCAATTTTAAATTAGACAAAACTTCATCAAACAATTGAATCAATTCTACTTCATGTAACAAAGCATTGCTACCAATAATGTCGGCGTCGCATTGAAAAAACTCTCTATATCTGCCTCTCTGTGGTCGGTCGGCTCTCCAAACAGGTTGTATTTGATAACGTTTAAATGGGAATGCAATATCGTTCTGATGTTGAACAACGTAGCGAGCAAAAGGAACAGTTAAATCATAACGTAAAGCTTCTGCACAAAGAATGTGTTCGATTTTACCCTGCGTTAAATCCCTTGTTTCTTCAACTCTTCTTACAGCTTTGTCTAGTTTATTACCTCTATTCAAAACTTTAAAAATAAGGTTGTCACCTTCTTCTCCATATTTACCTGTAAGTGTTTCCAATTTCTCCATCGATGGAGTTTCGATTGGCAAAAAGCCATATTTAATAAATGACTTTTTTATGGTGTCAAAAATATAATTACGCTTCAATATTTCGGTTGGAGAAAAATCTCTTGTTCCTTTTGGTATAGATGGTTTTGCCATGGTGTTTAAATCAATTTGAATACAAAAATAATAAGAAATTTCAATAAACAATGTAGAAAGCGTAAAGATGCATTGCTTTGATTTTTTGATTGCTTATATTTGTAGCACTGTTTAATAGGTATGAACTATTCAAAAGTCCAAGTACTCAACTTAAAACAAATTAACAAAATAAAAAGAAGAGAAGAATAAAATATCGAAAACACTTTAGCTTTCATCAACTATCCCAAAAAAAATAACTATTTTTACAATCCTAAAAACGTACTTATATCAATTAGATATTGAAATGAGTCTTAATAAATAAGATTTATTTTTACATAGACGATGAAAATATAATTAGCATAGCCTTAGCTATGGTAATTATATTTGAAGAAGTATTTGTGATAATAAAATTATTTGTTTGGCGCATTTGATTATCTAATTGGTATTAATATCACACCGAAAAATATGAATATTTATTTAGACAACGCAGCAACTACACCAATGGCATCAGAGGTTGTAGATGCTATGATTCCTTACATGAAGGAGCATTTTGGAAATCCATCTTCAACACATTCTTTTGGTCGAAAGACTAAAAATGCAATAGAAATGGTAAGAAAATCCATCGCAAAAGAATTAAATGCCGATCCTTCCGAAATTATTTTTACTTCAGGAGGAACAGAAGCCGATAATATGGCATTGCGAAACTCAGTTGTAGATTTAGGTGTTACTAGAATTATTACATCAACGATTGAGCATCATGCAGTTGGACACACAGCTGAATTTTTAAAAAAATACAACAATGTAGAAGTAGCCTTTGTCAAATTAGACGAAAAAGGAAGTGTAGATTTAAAAGATTTAGAGCGCTTACTCGCTAACAGCGATAAGAAAACATTGGTTTCTTTAATGCATGGGAACAATGAAATAGGAAACCTTTTACCACTCGACATTGTATCTAATTTATGTAAAACGCATAACGCTATTTTTCATTCCGACACGGTTCAGACAATGGGACATTTTCGTTTCGATTTAAAAGAGACAGAAATTGATTTTATAACTTGCGCAGCACACAAATTTCACGGACCAAAAGGAGTTGGGTTTTTATATGTGAAGAAAAACAATAAAATAGAATCTTTTATTACAGGAGGAACGCAAGAACGAGGTCACAGAGCAGGAACCGTAAATGTTGCCGGAGTTGTAGGACTTGGAAAAGCTGTAGAATTGGCTTTTGGAGATTTAGAAGCGCATCAAAAACATGTTCAAGGTTTAAAATCTTATATGAAAGAAGAATTGGTGAAAATAAATCCAGCAATAGCTTTCAACGGCGAGCAAGACGAAGCAAAATCACTTTATACGGTGCTAAATGTTTGTTTTCCCGAGAACGAGAAAAGCGGAATGTTCTTATTCAATTTAGACATCAATGGAATTGCAGCATCAGGAGGAAGTGCCTGCTCTTCGGGAAGTAACCAAGGATCTCACGTGTTGTCAGCCTTAGAAAAACAAAATCCCTGTCAAGCCATTCGATTCTCATTTAGTCGCTACACAACCAAAGAAGAAATAGATTACGCATTGAGCAAAGTAAAAGAAATGTTGTAAAATCTTTGAGTATAAATAGTTTTCAAGAAATACTAAAGAATAAATTGTTTGAATTTAGAATCTTATAGTTGAATCGTGTATGAAAAATGTAGATAAACAAAGTTTAAAAAATGCCTATCAGTTATTTGAAACTGGAGATATTGATAAACTAGAAGTAGGAACAACAAAAGGTTTGAAGCAAATACATAAATATTTGTTTCATCAATTATACGATTTTGCTGGACAAGTGCGAACAAAAAATATTTCAAAAGGAGTATTTCGATTTGCTAATTCACTGTATTTAAATGAAATTTTGTTAAAAATTGAGCAGATGTCTGAGAATACATTTGAGGAAATAATCGCTAAATATGTAGAGATGAACATCGCTCATTTGTTTATGGAGGGCAACGGGCGAACAATGCGAATTTGGTTAGACATGATGTTGAAAAACAGACTAAAAAAAGTTGTGAATTGGCAGTATGTTGACAAGACACT
>WFNC01000500.1 GCA_015488785.1 Flavobacteriales bacterium
CTTTAAACCCCACAAAATATGGATATGGAGTAGATTGGCAAGACACAAAAAAAGGACATACTGTTTTCTGTAAAGGATATAAAAAATTAACACTTAAAAATATTTACGAAGGTGTTGACATTGAGTATTTTTTCACTGAAAAAACAGGAGAAATAAAATATAACATAATCGCAACTAAAGACGCTGACTTATCACAAGTAAAATTTAAATACGAAGGAGCAAAAATAGATTTAGAAAAGGAATCGTTAATAATCGAGACATTAAATGGTAAATTAGTAGAATCAGCTCCCGTATCTTATACAACTAAAAGTAAACAAAAAATCGAATCCTCTTTTTTTATAGATGATAATAACATTATTTCTTTTAAAATTGAAGAAACAAACCAAGCAGTTACAATTGACCCAGTAATAGCCGTTCCGGGGTTACAAGGCGGAGCTCCTGTCGATAACGGAATTGACCAATGGGGAAATCACTATGTTTCTAGTGCTAATTTTAGATTGGAAAAAATAGACCCTGCTGGAAATATTCTTTTTTCAGTTACTACAGCAAGTGGTTACTATGGCGATATGCTAACGAGTTCTACTGGTACATGTTATTTCAATGCGGTGATTGGAACAAACAGTATTGCCTACGATAGTAATGGTCAATTTTTATGGAGTAGCGGTGGAATTGCTGAATGTTGGCGGTTTGTATTAAACGAATGTTATGGTCAAGTTTATTCATTAACAGGGAAAAGACATAGCGTAAGCGGCTTTGCAACCATTGATGCAAACACAGGAGCTTTATTAAATTATAATGGAGGAGGAAGCTGTTGCTATGACCCCCATTCAGGAGTGGTTGATGACAATGGAGATGTTTACACCGTAGCATCAAATCCTGCTACAATTCATAGATGGAGTCCTGCAAATGCATCGTTAGCAACATACCCATCTCCTATTCCTTTTGGATACGCTAGTGGTTATGCTGGTTTCCAAGGGTACAATGGCATGGCTAAACTTGGGGACTTTTTATTTCTTCATAATGGAGCTACAATTGCAAAAGTAAACAAACTTACGGGAGCTTTAGTCGGTCAGAAAATAGTCCCAAATGGATCTAAAAGTGGTTGTGGAGGTATTTATGTTACTGCCTGCGGTTATTTAGTTATCGGATCAACAGATGGAGTTTATTTGTTTGACAATAACTTTAATCAAATTGATTTTAGACCAACTACTGGAGCTGTTTACGATTTAGTGGTGAATGACTTTAACCAAAACTTTGCTGTTTGTGGACCTGGACACGTAAGTGAAGTCAGCTTTAATATTCCCCCTTGTATTTTTGAAACGAACCCTGTTATAATTCCTTCGTGTAACGGAACATCAACAGGTAGTATTAAACTAAACTTAGGTGGAGGTGTTCCAAGTTACACTTATGTTTGGTCTGGAAACGGATTAACGGCAAATACAGATAGCATTGGAGGTTTAGCCCCAGGAACTTACAAATGTGTTTATTCAGACAATAATTGCCCTGTACCTACTATTGATTCAGTTGAAGTTACAGTAGGAATTCAAACTGTAATCGCTCTATTTTCAGCAGACCCTGTGTGTTTCGGTGAGACTTCAGAATTTGAAAATACGAGTACAACTACAGTTGGAAGTATCACAAATGTAAGTTGGGATTTTAACGATGGAAACACTTCGTTATTATCGAGTCCTTCAAACACCTATGCTTCTGATGGAGATTACGAAGTAAAATTGGTAATTACCGCAACTAATGGATGCATGGATTCTGTTGATACAAAAACCGTTACCGTTTCTCCTTTACCAATCGCTGACTTTACAAAAACTCAAGAATGTAACTACACACCAGTTCAGTTTACATCGTCATCAACAGTAAGTTCAGGAAATATCGCTCAATGGTCTTGGGCGTTCAACGACAATACTTATGAGAATATAGAAAACCCTTTACACTTATTTCCCGAAGAAGAATTCCCCTTCCTTACAACTTACAACATCCATTTAGAAGTAACAAGTTCCGTAGGATGTATTGATGACACAACAATTTCATATACTCCTAACCCAACACCTAAATCTAGTTTTACTACTGAGAATGCTTGTATAAATACCACAATACAATTTCACAGTCAATCAGAAGTTGTTTCACCCGGCACTTTAAATCCAGCAATCTTCAATTTTGGAGATGGATCTGCTCTTGTAAATTCAGACAATCCTATTTATAGCTACCCAACAGCTGGAGACTATAATATCACATTAATTTCTACATCAGATAATGGATGTATAGATGACACAACACTGACAATTACAATACACCCTGAGCCCTTGTCTAATTTTACATCAACTACAATTTGTGAAAATCAACCTCCTACGCTGTTTCAAAACTTATCTACGATTAGTAATGGAACAATAGTTGGATCAGACTGGAATTTTGGAGATGAAACATCTAGTCTTCCAAATCCATCTCATGATTTTGCAGAAGCGGGTATATTTAATGTAACATTAACATCAACATCGGCATATAATTGTGTGAATGAAGTTTCAATTCCAGTTACTGTTTTGGCTGCTCCTTCTTCAAAATTTACCGTTGACTCTCCTGAAGGTTGTGATGAGCATTGTGTTGCCTTTACCAATCAATCTGTATCGAATTCTAACGCAATAATCACTCAAATTTGGCAATATAGCAATGGAGATACATTATTAGAAGAATCACCTTCTGTTTGTTTTAGAAACAAAAGTAATACTGAAGATAAAAAATATGACGTTACATTAATCACGACAAATGATTTAGGTTGTTCTGACACCTTGTTTTTAGACGATTATATTACCGTTTTTCACAATCCTATTGCAAATTTCTCTCCTTCAAGAATTGAAGAAAACATGTATGAAGCAGAATTTAAAATGAACAACTTTTCAATTGGAAGTAGCTTCTATCTATGGGATTTTGGAGATGAAAATACGAGTAATGATTTTGAACCAATTCACGTTTATTCAGACACGGGAACTTACCACATAACATTAAGAGCTTTTACGATTAATAATTGTATTGATACCATTGTTAAACCAATAAAAGTAACACCGGTAATAAGCGTATATATCCCGAATACATTTACTCCAAATAATGACGATGTAAATGACATCTTTATATTTAAAAACTA
>WFNC01000501.1 GCA_015488785.1 Flavobacteriales bacterium
ATAATAATCAGATTGAAAATTGTAAAATTTACAGTAATGAAAGTCAATTGATATCTGACGGAACCTATACTTCTATGGATTATTATATTGTTGTAAAAGGAGATAGTAATTTGGTTCAAAATTGTTACGGGGAGCGTGATGGAGATTTAGAAGATGTCGGTCATGGGTTCGAGCTGAAGGAAAGCGGTCAAAATAATCTGTTTGTTGATTGTACGGTAAAAAATATGATTGCAGGATGTTTTAGTGTTCGGTGGGCAGCTGTACAAAATAATGAATTTAGGAATTGCCATGCCATTGGAGGCGTGTCTGATGATGTATCAGCTTTTATGGTGCGAGAAGGAGCGAGTAACAATTCATTTAATGCTTGTGTTTCTGATAGTTGTCAAGCTGGAATCCGTTTTTTATTGGCTGGTGAAAATGCGAATTACTGCGGGCATAATAATTCGTTTAATAATTGTATCATTAAAAAATCAAAATGGGCAATAGACCTCAATCCATATTATTACAATAGTGCTTCAGTAAATGATAATTTCATTGTAAACTGTGTTATTGATGATGCGGAATATCTTTTTAATTGTGAAAGACCCAATACTGGGAATCAACTAATAAACAGCATTGTTACCAATGTAGATTCCTTATCGTCAGGAGGGAATACGTTAAATTTTGAATATCAGTACTCCGATTTTTTTAATAATGGATTTCCCATGTTAACAGGTTCTGGTAATATTTCTAGTGCTCCTTTATTTGTAAATGCATCAACAGGAGATTATCACTTGCAAGCAACAAGTCCGTGTATTGATTCAGGAACAGCTCAAAATGCCCCTTTGGTAGATTTTGACGGAAATATTAGACCTGTTGGAAGCGGTTGGGATATTGGTTCTTATGAATATTCAGCTGCGCTGGGTGTCAATAATTTTTCAAACGCATCTTCTGTTCATCATCTTCTTATCTATCCAAATCCAACAGCGAATAAAATTACCATAAATGGGAGTATAAATAGCCTAAATGAAATTACGATTTACAATACACTCGGTCAAAATGTAACAGCACTAACACAAATGAGTATTCTTAATGAAACAACTGTAGTACTTGATTTATCAAAACTAACAAGAGGAATTTATACCGTAAAAACGAATGATACGGTCAATAAAGTCTATAAAAAGTAAGCTGTTTGCTAGGTGTTAAAAATTGAGTTAATTATATTTAGATGTTGGAGGTCATGAAAAAAATAAACGATAAATATGAAAAATAGAATTTTAGCTACAGTAATCGGACTATTAATGTTCAATATCTCATTCGGACAAAATCAAGAAAAATATCCTGAATTTGTTAAAGAAGCTTGGAAACTTTACGAATCAAAGGAATACAAAAAATCCGCAGACAAATACAATGAAGCATTTGACCAAATTGACGGAAAAGCATATCCAAATGACAGATATAATGCTGCTTGCTCATACGCATTAGCTAAAGATATCGAAAATTCATTTTGTCACTTATTTAGACTTGCTGAAAATCCAATAACGAAGTATAAAAATTACGGACATATCACAACTGATACTGATTTAGATATTTTACACAAAGACAAACGTTGGGATAAGCTTATTAAAATTGTAAAATCCAATGAAGAAGAGGCTGAAAAAGACTTAGATAAACCATTAGTTGCAATTCTTGACTCTATATATACAGAGGACCAAACTTACAGACACCAAATAGATAAAGTTGAAGAAAAATTTGGTAGAGATTCTGAAGAAATGAAAGTACATTGGAAATTGATAAACGAAAAAGATTCAATTAATTTAATAAAAGTTAAAAAAATATTAGACGAGAGAGGTTGGTTAGGTGCTGAAATGATTGGAAGACAAGGAAATAGCACTCTATTTTTAGTTATTCAACATTCAGACCTTGAAACACAATTAAAATATTTACCAATGATGAGAGAAGCTGTTAAAGAGGGAAATGCAAACGCAAGTAGTTTGGCTCTTTTGGAAGATAGAGTTGCTTTAAGACAAGGGAGAAGGCAAATCTATGGGAGTCAAATAGGCAGAGACCAAGAAACAGGCGAATATTATGTTTCTCCACTAATCGACCCAGGAAATGTTGATAAAAGACGTGCAGAAGTTGGACTCGGAACACTTGCTAATTATGTTAATTATTGGGGAATGACTTGGGATATTGAAAAACATAAGGCTCGAACAAAAAAGATTGAAGCTGAAAAATGAAAATAACGAAATGCCAACAATGGCTAAAAAAAAAGCATAGGGGTTTTGGTGGTGAATTGAAGTTTAGAGCTTCGGTTGAAAACCGCCAAACCAAAATTTTGATAACGAAAAAAGAAAATAATTATAAAAATATTTGGTTTGGCTAAGTACTAAACTGAAAGAGCAGCGTTTCAAACTTTCCTACGATTTCTTAGCCGGGGCGTTGGAGATCATGAAAAAAAACAATTTTGTTCGCTATTTGAGAACTTTGTTGTATATTTGTAATAGGTCAGTATTTTATGAAGCGAATAATAGCAAAAAAGACATTACGAGAATTTTGGGAAAAACACG
>WFNC01000502.1 GCA_015488785.1 Flavobacteriales bacterium
TCCAATTCATTTGATTTAAAAGTACAGCTATGAATGTTTTAAAAATTAGTTGGAAAAATATAATATATAGACCCTTGTCTAGTGGTTTATCATTACTGCTTTTAGCATCTGGAATTACAATTATATTAATCACCTTGCTTACTTCTCACCAAATAAATGAGAAATTTAAAAACAATGCAGGAGGAGTCGATTTAGTTATAGCAGGAGAAGGAAGCCGTTTGCAATCGGTCTTGTGTAACCTTTATCAAATCGACAAACCAACGGGTAATATCAATTACGCAAGAACTGGATTTGCGCGTATGCATCCAATGGTCGATAAGGCAATACCTGTTTCGATTGGTGATAATTATAAGACTTATCGTATTCTTGCTACAACACATGATTATGTGTCCTTATATAAAGGGAAACTAGCAACAGGAAAACTTTGGGAAAAACCAATGGAAGCAACAATTGGTAGCGAAATTGCTAAAAAGTTTGGATTAGCTATCGGAGATCAGTTTGCAGGAGGTCATGGGCTAGGTGAATCTATAGAAGAACACAAAGGTCAACTTTACACTGTTGTTGGGATTTTAGAACAGTCTAATACCGTTTTAGATAACCTATTATTAACATCTTTAGAAAGTGTTTGGATATTGCACGCAGGTCACGATCATAATTCAGGAGGTAGTTTCGATATTATATCCAAAGAAGAACACGATGCGAAGATTGCTAAAAAGAAAGATGAAAAGCACGAGGAACACAATCATGCGCACGAACATCACCATCACGAAGAAGTAGAAAGCAAGGATTATGATGCGATATTAAAAGGTATAGATTTTAAAACAAGAGAGATAACAGCCATGTTAATAACCTACAAAACGACAAGAGCTCGTTTTACGCTGCCTGGTATCGCTAACAATACTGACGGAATGATGGCCGCAGAACCCGCTATCGAGATTGCTCAATTGTTTGAACTAATAGAACCCGCAATTCGTATTATTGGAATTATGGCAATGTTAATCATTGTTATAGCAGCGGCAAGTATGTTTATCGCAATGCTTAATTCCCTAAAAGATAGACAATACGAAATCGCAATTATGAGAATAATGGGAGCTTCTACTTTCAAAGTCTTCTCAATGATATTACTCGAAGGATTGCTATTAGCAACTTTAGGCTATTCAATTGGTATCGCATTTAGTCACATCGGAATGGAGTTATTCTCTGATTATCTTGCCGAAAATTATCATTATAGCTTTACAGGGTGGGTTTGGTTAGTCGAAGAATGGTACATTCTTATCGGAGCTTTGGCAATTGGTATAGTTTCTGCATTGTATCCAGCTATAAAAGCTTATCGAACAGATATTTCTAAAACATTATCTAATAAATAAAAACAAAATGAAAAAACTAATATTAGCACTCGCTTTAATCGTAGGTTTCTTTACCTCTGCTACAAGTCAAACCATTATTACTTGGGAAGTATTAAAAGATGTAACTTTCGAAGAGGTTTTTTCTGAAGAGTTTCAAGGCTATTACCAAGTTCCAAGATTTGGAAAAAAAATAAGCTCATTGAATGGAAAAAAAGTTCAAATTAGAGGTTATGTAATCCCTGTTGATGTCATTCAAGATTATTACGTGCTTTCTGCAAACCCATATAGTTCATGTTTTTTCTGTGGAGGAGCAGGGCCAGAATCGGTTATGGAAATTCAAATTACAGGAGAGCACAACGGACTAAGAATGGATCAAATAATTACTTTCGAAGGAAAATTAAGATTAAATCCAGACGACCTGTATCAATTGAGCTATATTTTAGAAAATGCTAAAGTGATTGAGCAGTAGAGCTTAGTTATCCTATTCGTTGGTTAATCAAATGCCAAGCAACAACACCGTAGCTTATCGAAACATTCAAAGAATGTTTTGTTCCAAATTGGGGTATTTCAATGCAAGCATCGCAAGCGTCAATTACATTTTGATCAACTCCTTTTACTTCATTTCCAAAAATAATAGCAATTGGTTCGTTATTGTATTTAAAGTTTTCTAATGAAATCGTCTCTTTCGCTTGTTCTATCGCATAAACCTTATAGCCCTTGTCTTTCAATACATCTACAACTTCTAATGTGTTTTCATTGTAATACCAATCAACCGAATCAGTAGCTCCTAAAGCTGTTTTTTGAATTTCTCGATGAGGAGGAGTCGCAGTAATTCCACACAAATAAATAGACTCAATATTAAACGCATCTGAAGTCCTAAAAAACGAACCGACATTGTTTAAACTTCTAATGTTGTCCAAAATAACAATTATAGGCGTTTTGTCTTGGTCTTTATATTCTTCAACAGAAACTCGATTTAGTTCTGTTAATTTTAGTTTTTTATTTATCATAATTGGTAGTAATAGTTCTTTGTAAAAATTAATTTGGAGCGTTCTTAATTATTGTTTATTTCCAATTTACAAAGGATTATTTAAAATCTCATCCACGAAATACCTAAAGAAAAAGTATTCAATTCATCTCCTTTGCCTTTTTCAAATATTCCAGTAAGCGAATAGAATGCTACAAAAGAAATTTTGTTAAAGCCAATTCTCAAAGTAGGTCCATATCTATAAGGTAAAGTATTTGGAGTTCGATACACTTTTATTTTAGTAATGTCATCAGTTAGCTTAGCGTGGTTTCCCATTAAGTAGCCAACTTTAAAACCTGGATAAAATCTAAAGTTAAACCGTTGCCTTTCTTCCAAACTTTTATTCATTGTTCTAAACCTCAATTCAATAGGAACTTCAATGTAATTAAGTGTTATTTTGTTTATTCTGTATTTTTTATTGTAAGGGACTAAACTAGTATAGCTTTTGTTTTCTGGATTATTGGAAGATGTTTTAAAAATCCCTGTATGGTGAATGTTGTCAGATGTTAAACCGATTCCAAATGCAAAAGCAATATTACTTTTTTCGGTAAATGGAAGGTCTTTGTAAAAAAAAGCAGATACACCAATCGAATAGAGTTCTGTTTTAACACCTTTTGGAGCATTCAACCATTGATCCGTTTTTAAGTCGATTGCTATTCTGTCGAATTTTTCGGTTTCAGTATCATCGGCTGTTAGCTTTATTCTTTCCATTATTCCTTGCCCCGATATGCCTATTGAAGCAAAAATTAATAATGTTATAATAGAGTAGATTTTCATTTTTATAAAGTTTTTTGCCATTCCCAAGCATGTAACAAAGCGTCTTCTAAATTGTACTTAGGAGTCCATTTCAATTCTTCTACTATTTTCTTATTGTCTGCATAAATAGCGGCTATGTCACCTTCTCTTGCTTTTCCTATTTCGTAAACAAGCTTTTGATTTGTTGTTTTTTCAAAAGCATTTATGACTTCTATTACCGAAGATCCAACACCTGTACCTACATTATATATATCAACAGAACCTTCCTGAATACTTAACTTTTCAATTGCTTTTATATGAGATACGGCTAAATCAACAACGTGTATATAATCTCTTATACAACTGCCATCTTTAGTATCGTAAGTATCTCCAAATACAGTTAATTTCTTTCGTATTTTAGCTGCTGTTTGAGTAATAAAAGGAATCAAGTTGTTTGGCGTTCCTATTGGTAATTCTCCTATTAAACCAGAAGGATGAGCCCCAATCGGATTAAAATATCTGTCTCTTATACACA
>WFNC01000503.1 GCA_015488785.1 Flavobacteriales bacterium
ATTACAATAACGATTCACAAGGGATTATCACAGCAGATAGTGTCGATTTAAAAGTCAAATATTTCAAAAAGCCAATTCCTGGATTATTTTTATACAATATTAACGAAACAATAAAGAATACTGTTAAAAAATTTTAAAATTTGACATAATCTGATAAAATACGGTCGTTAAAATTTTAAGGAGTCAAAAACAATGAATGTGTTAAAAACATTAATTCTGTTAATAGGATTAACTGGAACAAGCCTTATGGCAGATTATACAACTATAATCACAAAAACCACACCTTCTATGCAGGGAGGAAAAGAAATTTATTTCGGAACAGTTGCTGATTATACTAAATATGTAAGTAAAATCAGAAAAAATCTCGCAAAAAGAACTGCTTTAGGTGCAATTAACGGTTTGTCAAAGGGAGCTCAGGCTTTAGCCGAAGGATTTGCTAAAGAAGGTGGAAATTTTATAGGAGCAGGAGCTGGAATTGGATTTGTATTCAGTTTACTGAATCCATATGTAATGAGTTTTTATGCAGATCAAGAATTTGTATTAATTAGAGCTAACAACAATGGAGAATTAGAATCAATTATGTTTATCGGAGATAAACACCCTTCTCTTTCTAACAAAGAAATTCATAAAATTTTAAAAAATAAATAAGGAGTGACAAAATGAAAACAATTAAATATTTTGTTATGGTAATCACAACTGCATTTATATTTGCAGGGTGTGCAGGTGTACAAGTTAAGGTTCCGCATGGAATGACAAATAAATTATCTTTATTTAAAAAAGGTAAGGTATATATCTTTACTTTAAATGAAGATATGAATTCTAAAAAAGAAATTATTAGAGCCTTTGGGCTGAATTTTAATTCAATAGCTGTTTTTGGATTATCAAAAGGATATTCTTACATGGCATTGGTTAATAGTAAATTTAATAATTTACAGGGATATCCTATAAATTCATGGAAATCTATGAAAAAATTTATAGATTTGTGGCATAAAAAACATTTTAATGTAAGTTTTTATAATAGTAAAGCTTTAGTTTTAGGTGATCAGGCACATTTTAAAGTTGTTTTTCTAAAAGAAAGACCAAAAGGACTTTTTGTCTGGAATTTAAAACGACTAAAGTCTAATACAGATAAATATTCTAACTAATCAATAGCCCTTGAAAAAGGGCTATTGTAACGACAATTTAACTGAATTATCTTTTGATAAAGCTTTTGTAACTTCTATCTCTTCTTTAAGCTCTTTAACTTGATCAGCTGTAAAGTCTGTTCCTAATTTTTCGTTAAAAGCATTTGCAAGAGATTCGTCTGAAAATTGCTCTGCTTTTGAATCAAATTTTTCTAAAATTTTCTCAGCTTTTTCAGCAGGATTTGAATCATTGTATCTATCTGCTGTAAAAGCGTCTTGTATTGTTTCGTCATTAAATTTGATAACTCTATCCATTCTTTCTACAAATTCATTAGCTTTAGAATCAAGAGTTTCTTGAGAAGTGTTTAGGTTTTTAGCTGCTGCTTCTCTAATATCAGCGTCTTTGTCATTAGTTAATTTATCTAATGATTCTTGAGAAGTATTTTCGTTTTTAGCGACATTGATTCTTACCCACGCACTTTCGTCATTTGATAGCTTATCAAGAGTTTCAGCTGGAGTGTTTTCGTTTTGAGCTACTGCTCTTCTTATTGAATACTCTTCGTCATTTGATAGCTTATCAAGAGTTTCAACTGAAGTGTTTTCGTTTTGAATGACATTGTGTTTTACCCACGCACTTTCGTCATTTGATAGCTTATCAAGGGTTTCTGGAGACGAATTTGGGTTTTCGGCTACAGCTTCTCTAATATCAGCGTCTTCGTCATTTGATAGCTTATTAAGAGTTTTAACTGAAGTGTTTTCGTTTTGAATGACATTGTGTTTTACCCACGCACTTTCGTCATTTGATAGCTTATCAAGGGTTTCTGGTGAAGTGTTTTCGTGTCTAGCTACTGCTCCTTTAATAAAGTATTTTTCGTCATTAGCTAATTTATCTAATGTTTCTTGAGACGTGTTTTCGTTGTCTGCTACTCTGAATCTTACTCTTTCAGATTCGTCATTAGCTAATTTATCAAGAGTTTCAGCTGAAGTGTTTTTGTTGTCTGCTACTTCAACTCTGACTTCAGCTATTCTATCGTCTGCTAATTCAGATAATATATCTTCTTGAGTAGCATTTATTGCTTCTTCAACTCTATAATTATTATCTTCACTGTATGTTAAGTTTTCTATTTCTTCGTTCATTGTTCTATCCTCACTTTTTATTTATTTAATATGATTGACCACAAGGGAAACTACGTTTTTTTTGCCAACCGCCCGCCCAAAATAGACTTCTAAGGTAAAGAATTTATCTGACTTTTTGTATCTGAAAATATTCTATTAAAATCCTTAAAATCTATATTCTGAGAAAATTTACTTTGTAAATATTTTTTAAATGCACCTAGATCTATACATTTTCTTTTATGTTGGTATGAATCTAGCCATTTTGAATCTGTCCACCCAGCCGGAGAAACTAATTTTCCATTAGCATTATATTTTAAGACAATTTTTGTACCGTCAAATCCAGCTTTCTTGTCTGCTGCTGTGCATTGTCTAAAGGATACAAAATTTAAATCCCTTAATGTTATTCCTGTACAATGAGCCCAGTCTCTACCTAATTCAGCTTTTATTTGTGCAACTAAATCTTTTGTTAATACCTGATCATAACAGCAATAATGAAAGGCATGTAATCCACACCCACTTCCAATAAAATTCTTTTGAGCACAACTAGTCTCAGTCAATTGACATAGACCATATGGGAGACTTTCATATGTTTTTAAATCCCTAGAACCAGCTGCTTGTGCGTCGGTTTTATTATCACAACTATTTATATGTTTAAAAGAAGTAGCAAATTGTAAAGCTACTGTTAAAGCAGCTTTAATTAAAGAACCGTATGGTCCTAACCAGCTGGCTGGAAAGGCATTTATTGCTATTCCTATACCCTCTTTAACGCTAAATTTTTTCCCAATTACTGAATTGCCGACGGACGGCGTTCCTCCAAATTTTCCACTACTTAAACCACAAGCCGCCATTTTTGTAGCAACTAAAGCAGAAGAAATTTCAAATTGAACTGTTTTTATTTTATCTCTCATTTTTTTCAATTGTTCTTGAGATTTTTTAGTAACACCTGTCATTTTATTCATTGGTTTAAATACAATTGTTAAAATACCTTTCTGAGAACCAAGAATCTCAATATAGTTAGCATATTTTGGATTTTGTGCAATCAAAGCATTATATTGTGTTTGATCTACTGTCATTATGTCATTTTCAGTAGGTTTGTTTTGTTTGTTACAAAAATCGTCAACAGGATCACAAGGTTGTTTACTGCTGCCACTAAAATAGTTATATAGATTTTTGCTCATATCAACGCCAGCTGACACAAGGCAAGTCCCGAATTTTTCGCTTAAATTTAATCCAACTTTTGCTCCAAGACTTTGCCAAGCACTTCCTGTTGAGCTTGTAACTTTACTAAAATCAGCAGAAGTTCCATGCAAAAAGCCGCCCTTCTCAGAACCACCCATTACAGTGCTCATAGCTAAAGAAGCCCAAAACATTGGATTAGAAGCCCAAGAGAAATCATATTTCAGTCCTTTTTGACAATATCCATGCCAACCAGACCACATATGTCCAATTTGATTATAAGCTCCAACAGCGGCAAGCATTGAACCCATTGTTCCATTGTAATTATTAGTTTTATAGGTATTATATTGAGAAGGATCTAAGAAGAATTTAGTATGCTTATCTTCCCATTTTTTACAAGAACCTTGAGTAGATATTGTAACATTACAATCTCTATGGATCTCTTTTTTTATAAGAAGTGTATTTCCTCTTTGATCTCCAACAGGGAAGAAATTTGTCTCCCCAGAATATTTACATGTTTGACTTACAATTCCTGCATTAAGATTCATTGCTACTAAAGCTATTGATAAAACAATAGCTGTAATTTTATTGAACACAAACATTGCCCGGCTCTAATTTATTATTAAATTCTATTTCATGCTGCAATCCAAGATACAAAATATTTTGAGCTGTTTTACACAAAATAGAATTTGAATGATATTGTTTGCTTATATTTGCTAGCTTTCTTGCAACATAATAATTTCTTGAAGTAAAAAATGCAAGAGAAGCAGCACAAACACTTGCAGCTTGTTTATTTTTAGAAGTATTTAAAACAGCAAAAGATAAAGAATTTAGACCGTCAAAGACTTCTTGTTTTGAGTTCTGATTTACAAAAGTACAAAGACCTCTAATATACTCATTCGCTCCATTTTTTGAAGGTTTTGGTAAATTATTACAGTCATATTTTTTTGATTCTTTTTTTAAAGTTTTATAAGCAATTAAGCGAGACCAAGTTAGTATATCAGCTTTATGTTGTTGAACATATATTTTTGTTTCTACACTTAACTCAGCAGAGTTTTTATCAAATCCATACGCAGATAAAGATAAACATATAAGAGTAATAATTGTTAGTAATTTAGTTTTCATTTGAAACCTCCTTAATTCTGTTTTTTGTCAGTTCTAAATACTCTTCAGAAATATCAATTCCAACAAAGCTTCTGTTGTTTTTGACAGCGGCTACACCAGTAGTTCCGCTTCCACAAAACGGATCTAAAATCAAATCACCTTCTTTTGAAGCAGTCAAAATAATTCTCTCTAAAAGAGAGAGAGGTTTTTGAGTCGGGTGATAGCCAAGTTTTTTCTCATTTCTTGGAGTTGTAGAAAGCCACCATACGCTTCGCATTTGTTTTCCGGGATTTTTAATCTTGTCTTTTTCAAAGAAATATTTACAAGAAGCTTCATAGTTAAAGTAATAGTCTTTTGATTTAGAAGCCCAAATCAGCGTTTCATGAGAAGCTGTGTAAGTCTTTCTTGCAAGATTTGGAGAAGCATTTGGCTTGAACCAGATAATATCATTTAGTATTTTGTATTTAAGCTCTTGAAGAGCAAAACCCACAGAAAAGATTGAGTGATAAGTTCCTGAAACCCATATTGTTCCAGTTTCTTTTAAAACCCTCTTGCACTCTTTTAACCATTGTTTTTGATAAAGATAATCCTCTTCAAAGCCTTTTGATTTATCCCAATCTCCTTTATTTACAAGAATATTTTTTCCATTTTTGCAAGTAGTCCCTCCATTACTTAAAAAGTAAGGAGGATCTGCAAAAATCATGTCAAAAGTGTTATCTTCAAAAGTTTTTAATATTGTTAAGTTGTTTCCTTTGTGTAGTCTATACATGTCATGTCTCCAATTGTTGAAATTAGAGACCCTAGAAGGAATCGGAATCTAAAAAATTTAGAATAAAAAGAGAGGAGATTTAAAAAATCATTTAACACCTAAAAAAAATAAGACAATAAGACAATGTTTTACATGAGTCAAGCCATTTTTACGACTTGCTCAGTATCGTTTTATATACATATTTTGCAAAAAAGAGACTTTTTTTCAAAATTAGTCTAAGTTAATAATAAGTTCGCCTTTTTCATAAAGTTCTAGTTCTTTTATAAGTTGATTATTAAGATTTTCATAAGAATTTACAAGTTCTTGTTCAGCTTCATATTCTAAATCTTTTTGCTTTTGAATATATTCTTTTACAATATCTTCTATTTTCCCTTCGTCTGTCATTAGCTTTACTTCAAAACCAAATGATTTGCTTTGAATAGAATGATTTATTTTCGGGAGAGTAGTATTATCAAATTCATTTTCTCTCTCATTTAGCATATTTTCTAATTCTTTTTTTACTTCAGAATCTAAAGTCTTTGAATCTATTGATATAGTAAGATTGTAGTCAAAGTGAATATTGTAAGTTTTTTTATCTGTCATTTTAGTTTCCTTTTTTACATATAAGTCCTTTCAGGTCTATATATTTAGTTAATTCTTCTTCAAAGATATTGTATTTCTTGCATAAAGCACCTAAACGTATTATCTCATATAGCGTTTTATCTGTTTTTTTTCTGTGACTTAGAGCAGAAGTTGATAAATTAGCTATTCGAGCAACTTCATTATCTTTCATTTTCGTTGTCTTTATCAGACTTAAAAAAGTAATAGATAGCAATAGCAAATAATGGAGCAGTAACTATCCAAGGTATAGGATCATTTAATCTCCAGAGTGCACTGCTGTTATTCATATTAAACATTGAGTCTTCTAGCAATGCACCTGCTACACCAAAGGCTAATCCGCCTATTATTAAATTTCTTA
>WFNC01000504.1 GCA_015488785.1 Flavobacteriales bacterium
AAAAAAAAGCCTCTTTTCAATTAAGAAAAGAGGCTTTTAATATTTATGTGATTTAACTTAAGCTTTTACTTTTAAAAGTTCAGCCATTGCAACTCCAATTTCAGCAGGAGAGTCAACAACGTGAACACCGCAATCTCTTAAGATAGATTTTTTAGCAGCAGCAGTATCAGATTCTCCTCCAACTATTGCACCTGCATGTCCCATTGTTCTTCCAGCAGGAGCAGTTTCTCCAGCAATAAAAGCAACTACAGGCTTAGTTCCGTGTTCTTTTATCCATGCACCAGCTTCAGCTTCTAAATTACCACCGATTTCACCAATCATAATAATTCCGTGAGTTTCAGGGTCGTTCATTAATAATTCAACAGCATCTCTAGTTGTAGTTCCTATAATTGGATCACCACCAATACCAATAGCAGTAGTTTGTCCTAAACCAGCTTTTGTAATTTGATCTACAGCTTCATAAGTTAATGTACCTGATTTACTTACAATTCCTACATTTCCTTTATTGAAGATAAAACCTGGCATAATACCAACTTTAGCTTCTCCAGCAGTCATTACTCCTGGACAGTTAGGCCCAATAAGGGTACAGTCTTTATCCGATAAATAAGCTTTAACTTTTATCATGTCAGCAACAGGAATACCTTCAGTGATACAAACAATAACTTTAATACCAGCTTCAGCAGCTTCCATTATTGCGTCTGATGCAAATGCAGGTGGTACAAATAAAATAGAAACATCAGCATTAGCTTTTTCTACAGCTTCAGCAACTGTATTAAAAACAGGTCTGTCTAAATGTGTTTGACCTCCTTTACCTGGTGTAACTCCACCAACTACGTTTGTTCCGTACTCTATCATCTGTCCAGCATGAAAAGTTCCTTCTCCACCTGTAAATCCTTGTACTATTACTTTAGAATCTTTGTTTACTAATACACTCATTATGTTTTATTTTTATTAAATTCAATAATATATTTCTTCAAAGATAAGAATTGATAACTAAAAAAGAACTTCTATTGAGAGTTTATAATAAAAAAGTTTTAAACTATTTCTTTTCGCTTACTTATTTAGTGCAATTATCTTTTGTATAGCTCTTTTAATTCAAAACGTTGCGTTTACTGTAGTTGGCTATGAATTAAAGTAGCTTTTTACAGTTTATAGATTACTCTTCCCTTTTAGATTTATAGAGGTATAAAAAAAGCGTTTTCAAAATAGTTGAAAACGCTTTTAATTAGTATATTATATAATTTACTTTTCGTAAACAGAAGCTTTGTCAAATTTAACACATAATAAATAGTAGAAACAAGCTCTGTATTTGTTACGGTTAGATTTTCCTAATTGCTCTATAACTTCAGCAATCGCTTCGTCTAATTTTGGAGAATCTTCCAATCCTAATTTTTTGATTAAGTAATTGTTCTTAACTGTTGCTAATTCCGCAGCGTCAGTTCCAGAAACAGTAGAAGCATCTCTATTGTATATAGATGGTCCACAACCTATCGTTACTTTTGTTAATAAATCTAAATCTGCAGTAACTCCTGCTTTTTCTTTTAATTCTTTAACGTACAATGCGATTAAATCATCTCTTTTGCTCATGGTAATTGTTTTTTATAGTTTATAATGAATAATTTTCGTGCACTAATTTAAGCATAGATTTTATATTTAGAGCATAAAAAACTATTTTTTATTAGATTATTCATATTGTTATGAAATAATTAACTTTAGACTAAGAAAACATTATTATAAATTGTATTTTTGTGGGTATGTATGATTCATATTAATGGGTGGTTTGTAGTGTTGGAACTAAATCAAAAGAAATGTTAGAAATAGGTATATACAAAAATCTTTTTGAGAAAGCAAAAGAAGGAATGCTTCTTACAGATAATAAAGGTATTATTAAAATTGTTAACACTAGTTTTGTAAATAGTTTTGGTTATAGTTCTGTAAAAGAGTTAGTGGGAAAACCAATTGAAATAGTGATACCAAAGCATTTAAGTGAGAAGCATAAAGTGCATGTAGATGGATATTTAAAAGCTCCTAAAACAAGAACATTAAGTAAAAATAAAACACTCTATGGGTTAAAAAAAGATGGGAGTTTTTTTCCTGTAGAAATATCTTTGAGTCATCTTAAAAATGAAGATGGACAAGTTTTAGTACTCGCATTTGTAGTAGATGTTTCCGAAAGAAAAAAGCAGGAAAAAACAATTATAGACTTAAATTCTCAATTGGAGAAAAAAGTTGCAAAAAGGACTAAAGAATTGAATAAAAGCTATCAATTATTTAGCCAAATTGCACGTAATTTCCCCCGAGGTACGATTAATGTTTTTGATAAAGATTTGAACTATATTTTTGTAGAAGGGCAAGAGTTATATAAATTAGGTATAAACAGTAGTCAATTAGTAGGAAGTAACTATTTAGATCGGTTAGCGCCTAGCGTTTCGAAAGAAATAGGAGTTTTATTGGCTGAAGTTTTTAAAGGGGCATCTAAAACTTTTGAGATAACGACAAATGAGAATCAATATCAAATCAATGCAGTGCCTTTACCAGAAGAGAATGGGGATATTTATCGTATTTTAGTAGTTGAAAAAAATATTACGGAAGAAAAATTAGCGGAAGAAAAAATTAAAAAAGCATTGCAACGAGAAAAAGAATTAAACGAATTAAAGTCCCGTTTCGTATCAATGGCATCTCACGAATTTAGGACTCCTCTTAGTGCTATTTATTCATCCGCAACTTTATTAGGTAAATATAAAAAAGAAGAACAACAAGATAAGAGAGATAAGCATATCGATAGAATAAAAACAACGGTAATGAGCTTGACCGATATCTTAAATGATGTACTTTCTTTATCTAAAGTTGAAGAAGGGGAGGATGCTGTCAATATTGTGGAGATAGAAGTTGAAAAATATTGTAAAACTGTTGCCGAGGAAATAGAATTGATAGCAAGAAGAGGTCAAACGATTAAATATGAGCATAAAGGAGATGATATTCTTCGATGCGATCCTGTATTGATGCGAAAAATCACGTTGAATCTATTGTCTAATGCTGTCAAATATTCTCATAATGACGGAGTGATTGAACTCTTGACAATAAGTCAAGAAAATAATTTTATTATAGAAGTAAAAGACCATGGAATTGGAATTCCGATAGCTGAACAAAAAGAATTATTTAAGCGTTTTTTTAGAGCAGGAAATGTTTCTAATATAGAAGGAACAGGTTTGGGACTTAACATAGTTAAAAAATATGTAGAATTATTAAATGGCAAGATTTCATTTGTG
>WFNC01000505.1 GCA_015488785.1 Flavobacteriales bacterium
TTCTTAAATAGTTTGTGTTTTTCTTTACGGTGCTATTAAAGGTATAGTTGTAAGTTAAATCAAAAAATACAGCTGTAGTTCCCGATATTGTATATTCAGCACCTCCACCTACAATTAAACCTGTTCTTACAGGAGAAGCTTGACTGTCAAAATCTAATTTTTTAGGGCTGTTTTTTACTGAACCTGGATATCTCAAAGCTTCGTCATCAACCCTAGCTTTAGTTTTTATACCTAAGTTTAATCCAAATTGCCCGTAATAAGTAAAATAGCCAATTTCTTTTGTTTTCATTTTTAAAATAACAGGAATGTTCACATAGTTAAATGTAAATTTTCTGCTTTGTAAAAAATAAGCGCTATTTTTATTTGAAGCGTCAAAAGAATTAACAAGAGAAGTTGTATCCACAGAAACAAAACTTTCATCTTTGTCCAAAATATAAACAACCGAATCTTCAGCAGATCCAGTGCTGTAATTTATTTTTCCTTTTGTTGTTTGTATGCTAAATCCCGATACAAGCGAAGCCGTTTTATTCAAACGATACTCTATTTGAGCACCCCAGCCATATCCTAGACCGAGACCATCGCTTTTAAATTTCTTCTCATTTTCAGGTTTTAACCAACCCAAATTCAAATCAGCTTTCAATCCAAATCTAAAGTTTTTAACATCATTTACATTGTTATCTAATTGAGAAAAACCTAAATTTGCAATAACGAAGGTAATTCCGATAAGTATAATTTTTTTCATATCTAATATTTTTTTTACCAAATGTAATAAACGGTACGTTACAAAAATAATATTTTTTTACCTTTATCACTAATTCTATAATATAAAATGAAAATTAATCGTCTTTTTTATAACTATTTACTTTTATTCGCCTTGCTTTCATCTTGTCAATCTAATTCATTAGAAGTCGATGTATCTGAGTCTGAAGTTGTTTTATCTCTCGGAAGAATGGAGCAAGATTTACTCGCCTCAACAACTCAAGATATCAACAATAAAAATAAAGCGTTAATAAAAAAATATGGAGCATTATACGAAATTTTTGTTTCCGATATGATTGTCGAAGGTTCTGTTCACGATCCTGCCGTTGGTGAAAGACTAAATCGCTTTATTAAAGATTCTACCATTCGGTCTATCTATAATAGTATAGAAAACGAATTTCAAGACTTTTCGCCCTATCATCAAGAGTTTAACAAAGCCTTTAGTCATTATCACTACTACTTTCCCGATAGTCTAATTCCCAATTTAGTGACGTTTTATTCCAATTTTAATGCAAAAGTTTTTCCTACGCCCAATACCTTAGCAATCGGTTTAGACATGTATTTAGGGAGTGACAATACGTATGTCAAGCAAATTCCAACCGATGTTATTCCTCAATTTATCAAAAACGATATGAATAAAAAATATATGGTTGCTGATGGATTAAAGTATTGGCTACTCAATCACTTTTACGATGATAAAGTCGGAGACGATTTTGCTTCAAAAATTATAGAACTCGGAAAGATAATGTATCTGTTAGACGCAATGATGCCAAATACATCAGATGATATAAAAATAAACTATACGCCAAAAGAATTAGCATGGGTGCAATACCACGAAGATCAAATTTGGCGAACCCTAGTAGATGAAAAAGTTTTATACACAAAAAATCCATCCACAATTAATCAATATATTATTGATGGACCTTTTACAAAAGGATTGCCAAACGAATCTCCTTCCAAAGTTGGAGTTTGGATAGGTTGGCAAATCGTTAGAGATTATGTAGAAGAAAACAATGTAGAACTTCTATCTTTGTTAAAAGAAAAAAATAATATAAAAATTCTAAAATCATATAAACACGGAAAATAATGAGTAAAAAAACAAGCGAAATAAACATTAAAGTTGATTTAGATGTGAATCAAGTGCCCGAAAATATACAATGGACAGCTTCAGACTCTAATAAAGGAGCGCAAGATGTAAAAGCATTCTTGTTGTCTGTTTGGGATACCAAAGAAAAGAATACACTTCGAATGGATTTGTGGACAAAAGATATGTCTATCGAAGAAATGAATAAATTCTTTTTCCAAACTTACATTACAATGGCAGATACATTCGAAAAAGCAACCAATGAAGACGGAATGGGAGATGCTATGAGGGATTTTGCAGAGTTTTTTGGAGAAAAATTAGGTGTTATAGAAAAAACAGGAAAATTTAATTGATTTAAATAAGCAGAATTCGAATAAAATATAGCCTTTTAGAGTACGGTAAGTCTCTTATGTTTTTGCATTTTAAGTCTTAAAATCAAGAGTCTTAAAGTCTTGGGTCTTTAAGTTTTAAAATCTTGCTTCTATATTTTTATTAACAATTCGATGTTGTTTTCTGTTATAAATCATGTTTATTTTTTTGATAACTAATAAAATTTACATACTTTAGCGAACTTGTAACCTATGGATATCGGTTCGAAATTAAATTAACTGGTTAAAAATCAGACGATTATGAAGAAAATATTTACTTTTTTGTCTCTCTTTGCTGTAGCATTGACGGGGTCAGCTCAACAAGATTATCAATTTACGCACTATATGTTCGATAATCTTTCTTTCAATCCTGGTTATGCAGGGATTACAAATTCTATTTGTGGTACTGTAATGGGACGTCAGCAATGGGCTGGTTTTGATGGTTCTCCAACTACAGGATTGTTAAACGTTCATGCGCCTGTTAGACTTCTGAGAGGAGGATTAGGGTTGACGTATATCAATGATCAATTAGGTTTTGAAAAAAATAATATTGTAAGGTTAGCATATTCATATCATCTAGGAGGAATTGGACCAGGTACTTTAGGTATTGGTGTTTCAGGTGGTATTGTGCAAAAAAGTATTAATGCAACTTGGATTACACCAGATGGTACTCCAGCACAAAATGATGCTGCAATTAATGCAACTGGTGATGCTTCTAATATTAGCGAAATGGTTTCCGATTTTAATTTTGGAGCTTTCTATTATGCTCCAAATATGTATTTTGGATTATCAGCAACGCATTTAGGGCAAGCAGATATGATGAATGTGAATATTAAAAACGTACAACATTATTGGTTAACTGCTGGTTATACACATACTTTTAATCCTAAATTAAAACTTAGACCAGGGCTGTTAGTAAAATCGGATGCAGCTTCAACTCAAATTGATTTAAATGCAAATGTGTTATATAAAGATATGGTATGGGCAGGGTTGACTTATAGATTGGGAGACGCTATTGCTCCAATGATTGGTTACCAAAAGAAATTTCAAAATAATGCGACTTTAAGAATTGGTTATTCGTACGGAATAACAACTTCGCAAATTAAGAATTATAGTAGTGGAACGCATGATTTTATGATTAACTATTGCTTTAATATGGAGAAACCTCCAATATTGCAAAAATCAAAAAACCCAAGATTCTTATAAAAAAAGAGATGGTTATTGTAACCTTTTTATAAAAGAA
>WFNC01000506.1 GCA_015488785.1 Flavobacteriales bacterium
CTCCAATGACAGGACCTCCAGTAGCTTTAGCAGGAAGAGTAAAGGTTTTGGTAAAAAGTGGACAACCCCTAATCAAAAGTGGTGACTTTTTAACTAGCTCTAAAGGAGGAAAAGCGATTATTGCAAAAAAAGCAGGTCCAACAATAGGGTTTGCAGTAGAAAATCAAAAGGAAGGCTCCGATAAAGTTGAAATTATAGTTCAACCTGGTAGATATTATGTCCCAGCAACTGAACTTACTCAAAATAAAGAAGTTACTGAAAAAGAAAACGAAGAAACTACAAAAAAAACAGACCCTAATAAACGGCTAGGTAAGTTCCAAACAATCGATGGTAAACTAATTATAGTGACCAAAAAAAATTAAATTACCTCTTCTCTAACGCATTAATTTTAGCAACCAAAAATGCTTTACTCAATATATTTTCAGTATATCTCCCTGTAATTTTCCAAATTGTAACAGTCTTATTTAGTTCAACTGTTACTGAACCAAAGTTAGGATTTGTCGGCGTTATTTTTACACTATCACTATTTATTCCGACCAAACCTTTAGCGATTATCTCATCATCGATTACAACACCCAAGAATAATCCATTAGATTCAGAAACCTTCTGCTTTTCTAAAAATAAAATATCTCCATGCAAAAAACCATGATTATCAAAATAAAGTTCATTTCCTTCATTATAAATAGCAAGCATCTCATTATTAGAAACCAAGAAAGGAAGCGTTAAAGTTGACAAATTCGCTACAAATGACTTGTCATATCGTTCACTAGGATATTTTTTTATAAACTGCTTACTCACAAACAAAACCTCAACCCCTTTAGAAACAATAGATTTAGACTCAACAACTTTTTCAAGTAAATTAAAATTCGAAATTTCATTTACCGTCAATTCCTTCGTCACGAGTTTCCCAATTTCTATTTTATAGTAATCAGCAATTTTAAGAATTACATCTAACTTCGGTTCCGCACGTTGCTCCTCATAAGAACCAATATTTGCACGGGTTAAACCAAATAAATTAGCAAAAGAAGTTTGACTTAACCCTTTTACACCTCTTATTTTCTTAATATTTGTTCCAATTAATGACATAATGCAAACAAATTTAGCATAAATACTTCATTCCCACTAATAATATGCAAAACAATTCACTTTACAAGCATCTATTTCAAACTACCAACACCTACAAAACTAAAAAAATGCAAAAAATATTAGTTTTTTCTTGCTAATTTAATTAGTTATTTGTAATTTTATCAAAAACTAAACAGAACCTATGAAAACAAAGCAAAATTACTTTGAGAAAGTAAAAGAACATTTAGTAGAATTAGATTACATACTAAAAGTGGAAGATGAGGCAAACGGAATGTTTGTAATTGACCGACAAGAAGACGGTATTCATAATTTGATATTGGACTGCGAAGACCCAATCCTTATAATGGAACAATTTCTATTTGAAGTCAAAAATCCATCTCTAGAAATGTACAAAAGTTTACTGATAAAAAACAGAGACATTATACACGGAGCCTTTGTATTAGAAGAAAACCGAATTTCATTTAGAGACACCTTACAACTCGAAAACTTAGACCGAAACGAACTAGAAGGATCATTAAATTCATTGAGTCTATTAATGACAGAATACAACAATGAATTAATTGCATTTTCTAAACAATAACAAAACCCACTCAAAACAGTAAAATTGAGTAACAAAAAACAATAATAAAATGAGCATATTTAGCAGATTATTTAAAATAGGACAATCAGAAGCACACAATTTAGTTGACAAATTGGAAGACCCAATAAGATTAACAGAACAAGGAATTAGAGATTTAAGAGGAGATTTAGATGAGTCACTTAAGGCCTTGGCGGAAGTAAAAGCCATGAGAATTCGTTCAAATGCAGAATTGAGTAAATCAAAATTTCAAATAAGCGATTTCGAGAAAAAAGCAATGACCTTATTAAACAACGCCAAAGAAGGTAAAATGGATGCTACAGAGGCAGATCGTTTAGCTACCGAAGCACTTAAAAGAGTTGGACAAGCAAAAGAAAACGCTTCGAGAGCACAAATGGAAGTACAAAAATTTGACACTTCTATTTCTCAACTTGAATCCAACATTAACCAAATAAAATCGAATGTTACCAAATACGAAAACGAATTAAAAACGTTAAAAGCACGTATGAAAGTAAGCAAAGCAACCAAAAAAATTAACAAACAATTGGCTCAAGTAGATTCTACAGGAACAATTTCAATGTTAGAAAAAATGAAAGACAAAGTTGCCGAAGAAGAAGCATTGGCAGAAGCTTACGGAGACATCGCAGAGTCATCAAAAAGCATCGACGACGAAATCAACAGCGCTTTAGACAACGTAGATGCAGACAGCTCTGACGCATTAGCCGACTTAAAGAAAAAAATGGGATTGTAGTTCCTATTTTACAATAATTTGGGCGTTCGAGCGGGCTATTCGCTATATCTTTTCTGATAAAAAAATCAGAAAAGGATGTCGCTACTATCCCTAACGCAAAAAAAAATAAAAAAACCTTGAAAGGGTAAATTAAAGTCACCCTTTCAAGGTTCTATTGCTAATATTGAATAAGAGTAAAAGAAAATGAAGCTAATTCTAGTCATTTTATTAACTACCCTATTAAATTTACAATTTTTTGGACAAAAACAGATTTTTGACATAAATATTCAGCAATTAAAATCTGTACGTAAAAACAAGTCAAGAACTAAAATAGAAGCCATTTTATTACCCGGCACAAAATGGGAAGGAGTTGCTGTATATGATGTAATATCAGATACTATACATAAAAAAAATATAATAAGAGATATTGAAATAGTAAACGATTCAGTTCTTAAATTTGGAGCTTCTAAAAGCAAAATAATTTTTATTAAAAGAAAAAAGTTTGAAGTCATATATCCCTATGCAAAACAAACGTATAAATTAATCTATCATAACAATGATGTAATTATATTAGAA
>WFNC01000507.1 GCA_015488785.1 Flavobacteriales bacterium
AAGTGAGAGTATAGAGATTATTAATAAATCTTTTTTGTTGTAATTATTAATCAGGTTGATAAATAATCTACATTCATTTTCTTCAATTTCAGAAACATTTGATAATCCAAAGAAAATAGGGTTTAGTTTATCATCTTTCTGTATCAAATCGTCTAGGATTGAGTCGTAGAATTCAATCTTCTTGTTTTCGTAGAGTCCAGATACAATAGCAGATATAATATTTCCCTTATCTTCATTTAAAGTAAATGATTTGTTTAATAGTTCTAAACCTAAATCGTAGTCAGCCTTACATTTACTCTTAATACCATTCAGAACGTTGCTTAAATTTAGATTATAGTCTGCATCACTTTTTGTGATTTCTGTTAGGATAAGTAGGTTTTTAAATATTACGCTATCTACTAAGTCCAATTCTGGTAACACATTTGAATATGAATCAACAAAACTAAATACCTCTTCAGGTTTATTTTCTAAATCTATTGACTTTAGATATTCATTGAAAGAGCACTTGGATTCAGAATTTGATTCTTTTATTATAGATTTCCAAATTTCCTTTTCTAATATATGATAGTCAGGAACATAACCATTACTTGTAAAATCTTCTTTTACATTCTTTATAAAATCCGCATTATTGTTAAATTCGTCACTAATTTTAAAATCTAATTTTTCTTTATACTTTTTCAAGAAGTGGGTCGATATTGAATGATAGTCAGATATTGATATCTTATCCTTTTCTAACTTGAGTATATTGCTCTCAAATAGTAGACTGTCAAAATCACTCTCACTAGTTGAAAATTGTAGTTTTTTTTGTTCGATAACTGAATCGATAAACGAGCTTATAATTTTGTCCATAAATTCAGTATTCTCTTTTTCAATTTGAGGTTTTTTTACATTACTGCCAACAAACAAACGTCATTTGATATCAATTCTTCCGTAAGATACAATTTTTATTAAAAGATCCAATAAAACCAACTAAAAAACTACAATAAAACCAACCTCCAGTCTAAAAGAACACCCAAAACTATTTGCGTTAGGGATAGGAGCGTTTGTTTGAGCTCTTTTTTGTATTTCTTTTCGTTTTTTTTTAACGAAAAGAAATACAAAAAAAGCGAGTGCGGATAGCCCGCTCGAACGCCCAAATTTATACTTTAATACTTATTCTTTGTCAATAAAATCTTCTAATTTTTCTACCATTTCTGTGTTTCCTACGAAATAAGGGACTCTTTGGTGCAATTCGGTTGGTTGGATTTCCATAATTCGTTGCTTTCCGTCGGTTGCTTTTCCGCCTGCTTGCTCGGTTAAAAAGGCTAAGGGATTACATTCGTACAATAATCGTAATTTTCCGTTTGGCGAAGAGGTGGTTGCGGGGTACATATAGATTCCTCCTTTGATTAGGTTTCGGTGAAAATCGGCTACTAAAGACCCAATGTATCGTCCTGTGTGGGGTCTGTTTGTTTTTTCATCAACTTGTTGACAATAGTTTATATAATCTTGAACTCCTTTTGAACTTTTGTTGAAATTCCCTTCGTTCATAGAGTAAATTTTATTGTCTTTGGGGAACACCATATCGGGGTGAGATAAGAAAAATACGCCAATTCCCGGATCGTAAGTAAATCCGTTGACTCCATTTCCTGTTGTATAAACCATCATAGTTGATGAACCATAAAGGACATAACCTGCGGCTACTTGCTCTGTTCCTGTTTGTAAAAAATCTTTTAATTCTACGGATTGTCCTACTTCTGTTTTTCTTTTGCAAACGCTAAAAATAGTTCCGATAGAAACATTGACGTCTATATTTGAAGAGCCGTCTAAGGGATCCATGAGGATAATATATTTTCCGTCTTTGTTTAACTCGATAAAATCATCCTTTTCTTCTGAGCAAATTCCACAAACATTTCCTCGATTATTTAAGGCTTCGATAAATCTTTCGTCGGCATAGACGTCTAATTTTTGTTGTGCTTCGCCTTGTATATTATCTGTACCTGCCCCGCCTAAAATATGACGCGCCAAACCTGCTTTGTTTACTTGCTGACTTACAATTTTAGATGCCAAACGAATAGCACTTATTATTCTCGATAAATCTCCACTAGAACCTGGGAAATCTTGTTGACGGTCGATTATAAATTCTCCTAATGTTTTTAAATTCATATTATTGA
>WFNC01000508.1 GCA_015488785.1 Flavobacteriales bacterium
TATCTGGGAGAGTATGTCGTTGCCGGTTTTTAAAAGCCTTTACTAAGTGATTAGTAAAGGCTTTTTTTTTTGCCCTTTTTTTAGTAGATTAAGCTTCCGTTAGTTTTGTTGTAAACTTACAACAAGAATATTCTTTAGTTATTTTTTAGATATATATTACTTTAGTTAAATAATTTAAGTCATTTCTCTACCCTTAATTTACTAAAATAGATAGAGAGTAAATTTATTATAAAAAGGATAGTTTCTTGGTGTTATATTCACCTCAGGGATTAGCAATGTCTTTTATTTTTAGCGTTTCTTAAATTTTATTTAATATGAGCTTTGTATTCTAGTAGAAGTCACTAAATTTTATGTATTTTTGTTTTAAGATGAAAAAAATCAGAAACTTTTGCATAATTGCACATATTGATCACGGGAAAAGTACATTAGCAGACCGTTTATTACAAACTACAGGGACGATATCTGATAGAGATATGCAAGCGCAAGCTCTTGATGATATGGATATTGAAAGAGAACGTGGGATTACTATTAAGAGTCATGCAATTCAAATGAATTATAAGTATTCAGATGGAGAAGAATATGTCCTTAATCTAATTGATACGCCTGGACATGTTGATTTTTCTTATGAGGTTTCTAGATCTATTGCTGCTTGTGAGGGAGCACTTTTAATAGTAGATGCTTCTCAAGGGATTGAGGCCCAAACTATATCTAACTTATATTTAGCGATTGATAATGATTTAGAAATAATTCCTATTCTAAATAAAATGGATTTACCAGGCGCAAACCCAGAGGTAGTTTCTGATCAAATTATTGATTTAATTGGTTGTGAAGAGTCTGATATTATACCTGCTAGTGGAAAAACTGGTTTAGGTGTTGAAGATATTTTAAAAGCTATTGTAGATAAAGTTCCTGCTCCAAAAGGAGATCCAAATGGACCTCTTCAAGCGATGATTTTTGATTCAGTCTATAATACCTTTAGAGGGATAATAGCATATTATAGAATTTTTAATGGCTCCCTTAAAAAAGGAGACCATATTCAATTTGTTAATACGGGAAAAACATATTTTGCTGACGAAGTAGGAGTATTGAAAATGGATTTACTTCCCAAATCAGAGGTAAAGGCTGGTGATGTAGGTTATATTGTTTCTGGAATTAAAAAAGCAGAAGAAGTTAAAGTAGGTGATACGATTACAACTAAAGAAAATCCGTGTGATGAAGCTCTAAACGGTTTTGAAGATGTAAAGCCAATGGTTTTTGCAGGGATATACCCAGTTGATACGGATGAGTATGAAGAGTTAAGAGCGGCAATGGAAAAGCTTCAATTAAACGATGCATCTCTAGTTTTTGAACCAGAAAGCTCAGCTGCTTTAGGTTTTGGTTTTCGTTGTGGATTTTTAGGAATGCTTCACATGGAGATTATTCAAGATCGACTTGAAAGAGAATTTAATATGACAGTTATTACAACTGTTCCTAATGTCTCTTATAAAGCGTATTTGACTAAAGACGAGGAATTAGTTATCGTTAATAATCCTTCTGATTTACCAGATGGTTCTAAGCTTTCGTACATTGAAGAGCCCTATATTAAAGCGCAAGTAATTACTAAGTCTGATTTTGTAGGGCAAATTATGACGCTCTGTATAGAGAAGAGAGGTGAGCTGACAAATCAAGTTTATTTAACGCAAGATCGAGTTGAAATTTCATTTGATATGCCACTAGCTGAAGTTGTTTTTGATTTTTATGATAAATTAAAAACCGTTTCAAAAGGTTATGCTAGTTTTGATTATACTCCAATTGGATATAGAAGATCGGATTTGATTAAATTAGATATATTATTGAATTCTGATCAGGTAGATGCTCTATCTGCTCTTGTTCATAGAAGTAATGCTTATACCTTAGGAAAAAAGATTTGTTTGAAGTTAAAAGAATTAATTCCAAGACAGCAATTTGATATACCTATTCAAGCTGCTATTGGTTCTAAATTTATTGCGAGAGAAAATATTAAAGCTTTACGTAAAGATGTTACAGCAAAATGTTACGGAGGGGATATTTCTAGAAAGCGTAAATTACTTGAGAAACAAAAGAAAGGGAAGAAAAGAATGCGTCAAGTTGGTAGTGTAAACGTACCTCAAGAGGCTTTTTTAGCTGTATTGAAACTAGATTAATTTATTGACATTATATTGGAATGGAAAGAAAAGTATTGATAATTGGAGCTTCTGGACAAATTGGAACGGAATTAGTTTTAACATTGAGAAAGAGAATAGGGAGTAATAATGTTGTTGCAAGTGATTTGAAACCTCTAGCTAAGGATTCTAAATTATTTAATGGTCCTTTCGAAATTTTGGATGTATTAGATAAAGAAGTTTTACTTGCTATTGTTAAAAAGCATGAAATTAATGAAGTTTACCTATTAGCAGCTTTACTATCTGCTACGGCTGAAGAAAACCCGATGTTTGCTTGGAAGTTAAATATGGAGGGACTTTTTAATGTTTTAAATTTAGCAAAAGACAATTTTATTAAAAAGATTTTTTGGCCTAGTTCAATAGCTGTTTTCGGACCTTCTTCTCCGAAAAATAATACGCCACAGCAAACGGTAATGGAACCTACAACAGTTTACGGAATTAGTAAACTTGCAGGAGAACGTTGGTGTGAGTATTATTTCAATAAATACGGAGTGGACGTAAGATCTATTCGCTATCCCGGATTAATTAGTTTTGGATCGAAACCAGGTGGAGGAACAACAGATTATGCTGTTGATATTTTTTATAAAGCAAAAAAAGGTCAAAAGTTTGATTGTTTTTTAAACAAGGATACAGCTTTACCTATGATGTATATGGAAGATGCAATAAATGCTACTTTAGATTTAATGGATGCTAAATCATCTAGTTTGAGTGTTAGATCTAGTTACAATATCTCAGCTTTATCATTTACTCCCGAACAGCTATTTGATAATATTTGTCACTATTTTCCTAAATTTGAAATTGAGTATAATCCTGACTTTAGACAAACAATTGCTAATTCTTGGCCTGCATCGATAAATGATGATGTAGCCAGAAACGATTGGGGTTGGAAGTCTTATTTTGATTTAGATAAGTTATGCTCAGTCATGATAAAAAACATTTAATTAAGATTTTATTCGTCAGTTTTAATTGTTGTTTCGTCATTTTTATCTTTGGTCTATTTTTATTTTTTTTAATTTAGCATTCAAGCTGATTACTATGAGATATATATCTTTAATATTTTTATTACTTACTTCATTGTTCTTTTTTGCAAACGATGGATTTGTTGAGCCTGGTGATGAACAAGAAAATGATACAATAAATCAAAAAAAAGAAGGGAAAAAAGAAGGGTATTGGATTATTTATGCGCACATGAGAAATCTTTCTGATTATAAGCCTAGTTCTGTTATTGAAAAAGGAAGCTATATAAAGAGTAGAAAATATGGACTTTGGAAAAAATATTTTCCTAATGGAAATATTATGAATGAGATTGTATTTAAGAATGGAAGAGCTAGTGGTAATTTTAAAACATATTTTCCGAATGGAAATTTAGAAGAAGAAGGTTTTTGGAAGGGAAGAGTGTATGTTGGAGGTTTAAAAAGATATCATGAAAATGGAACATTAGCTCAAGAGAAAACATTTGATAGTTCTGGTAAAACGAACGGAACGGTTAAATATTTTTATGAAAATGGACAAGAAGAATTAGTTTTTACAACTGTAAATGGAGTTGAGAATGGAGAAGCTATTCGTTATTATCCAAATGGAGATATAAAAGAAAAATTAACGTTTGATGAAAGTGGAAATTTACTAAATCGAGAAGAAAAACAGCGAATACATCCTGCAATTGAGGATAGTCGTGTTGTTGATACAGATGAAGGGATTAAAGCTGAAGGTGTAGAGAATTTAAATGGAACCAAAATAATAGATGGTTATCACAAAACATACAATGATGATAAAGATATTCTAATGGATGGTGAATTTAAAGATGGTAAGCTGATAGATGGTAAACACTATATTTATGATGAGTATGGTCTTTTGGAAAAAATAGAAGTTTACAAAAAAGGAAAGTATGTTGGTAATGGAGTACTGTAATGACTGCTAAACTATTTTCTGATTCTTATTTTATGGAACAAGCTCTTAAAGAGGCTCAAAAAGCTTATTTGAAAGATGAAGTTCCTGTTGGTGCTGTGATTGTTTTTAATAATAAAATTATTGCTAGAACACATAATCTTACTGAACAGCTTACTGATTTTACCGCTCATGCCGAAATGCAGGCATTTACTTCTGCGACTGAATACTTGTCAAATAAATATTTAAATAAATGTACGCTTTACGTTACTCTTGAGCCTTGTGTTATGTGTGCAGGTGCTATTTTCTGGACTAGAATAGGAAAAGTTGTCTATGGTGCTTCTGATGATAGAAGAGGCTTCAGACGATTAGATGGGAACATTCTTCATCCAAGTACTAAGCTTACAGGCGGAGTGCTAGAAGATAAATGTAAAGCGTTAATGAAGACTTTTTTTAAAGAGAAAAGATAAATACATCGTAATTGCATTTAAAGTTCTGAGGTTTTTAGTATTTCTTTTCAGACAGTATCGTTCAATTACTTTTCGACTAAATATTTAATAGAATTTATAACAACAAAAAGGAAAAAATCGATAATTGATTTATATGAAGTAAAAGCTTTAATTATAAACCTTCCTGATGAGTTGCTTTCTTTCTACTTTCTATAACTTCTTCTTTCGTTAGTGTTTTTAAGTAAACAACTGATAAATCATAATTACCCATTGGATTATTATAAAAATCTCTAACATAAGATTGTCTTAAATAGTAATCTTGGTTATACCAAAAAGGCATAATTGGAGCGTCTTCAATCATTATTTTTTCGGCTTGCAAGAAGTATTTATAACTTTCTTTTTTTGTTTTTGCAATCGATCCTAATCTAAATAATGAATCGAATACAGGATTTTGATATCGCATTGTATTAGGATGAGACGGAACTTCTAAGCTTGTAGGAACATGAGCACCATAGCAAAGAATTAAAAAAGATTCAGGAGATGGAAAATCAGCTACCCATCCAGATCTAAATATTTCGGCTTTTGCATATTTAGAATGTTCTATTTTATCTCTAAACGGAACTTGATCTAATTCTATATTAACTCCTAGCACCTCTTTTATTTGAGTTACAAATTCACTAGCAACAAGCCGATGAACATTTCCATTAATGTTGACTTCTAATCGAGTATATGGAAACCCTTTCCCATTAGGATATCCAGCTTCAGCTAATAATTTCTGAGCTTTTTTTGGATTGTAAGAATAGCCTTCTAGTAAATCGTAGTCATAACCATTAAAAGTAGGTATTTTTGGTGTTATTCCATATTTAGCAACAGTACCTTGTCCTTTTATAATGTTTGTTGATATTTTTTCTTTATCAACGGCATAACAAAAAGCTTGTCTTACTTTTTTATTGTTAAACGGAGGACGTGTTAAATTAAATTCGTAATAATCAACTCCCATTTCTGGCTTACGTTCTAAAATTGTTTTAGGTGGAATTTGATTAAAGTTTGCAATGTCATCAGAAATGACCGCAGCAATTTTAGATGGTGGTAGTCCATGAATTACCGATAATTCTCCCGATCTAAA
>WFNC01000509.1 GCA_015488785.1 Flavobacteriales bacterium
CGTCTATGGAGTTGATTTATTTAAGAAAGGTGTTTTAAATAAAGGGAATTTCATAATTATAGATAATAAAACCATACTATTAAATATACACTATTAAAGCAAAATATTTAGTGAAAACAAGGTTAAATTTAAATTCCATACAAATTTTCAATTTATCTTTCTTTGGAAAGGCAGGGCTCAAAAATCAATTCTTATTTCTCACGACAGGCTTTCAATTAAGCATTGATACTATTTGTAAATTGAAACTTGAATAAGAGGTGTTAAATATTCATAATTTAGAATTTTAAGATAGCTTAAATAGTGCTTTTCTTCCAAATAATAACTAGTTTTGAATAAAGAGTTATCTCTTTAATTAATCTAAACACCAATATTGGATTGAGTTATATTCAATTTAATGTTGGTCTAATTTATCATTATGAAACAAATTATTTGGACTTTATCAATTGTAGCTTTACTTGTTTCATGTGCCGACGGTTCAAAATTTGACATGCGTACGGAAGGAAAGAGCGAAATCTCAGAAGCTTCTCAACCTTATGATGAGCCAAATGAAAAATCAATAGGAAACGTAAATGTCAGCAAACAAAAAACTCCAATTGACCGAAAAATAATTTGGGTTGGAGATTTGGAACTACAAGTTGACAATGTAGATCGAGTTACTACCAAAATAACGGATATTTGTGCCAAGTTTGATGCTTTTGTATCGGACATGAATTTGAGAAGAACCAACTACGAAATTTCGAATAGAATTACTATTAAGGTAAAAAGTAAGGATTTTACAAATTTGATTAACGAAATAAAAGGCAATGCTATTTTTACTAGAAAAATAGAAATCAGCTCTAACGATGTAACAGAAGAATTTCTAGACATTGAAACTCGACTAAAAACGAAGAGAGAAGTAAGAAAAAGATACATTGACATTCTTCAAAATAAAACAGGCAATATAAAAGACGTAATAGAAGCAGAAGATGCGATAAGAAAAATAACCGAAGAGATTGAGGCAAAAGAAGGTCGTTTGAGGTACTTATCGAGTAGAGTAAACTTCAGTACTGTAAACATCTACCTGTTTCAAGAAGTAGATTTTAAAAATGAACCTCAAATTTATATAAAACCATATACTTCAAAGTTAGTGGAAGCTTTACAAAACGGTTGGTCAATGGTGACAGAATTATTATTAATTATTTTTAATATCTGGCCACTTATTCTTATTGGAGGTTTAATTGTTTGGAGAAGAAAGTGGATAAAAGGGAAGTTTGGTAAAGGAGAATAACACCCTTACTTAGGGTTCACTGAAAAACACTCGAGATCAGTAGTACTGCTGTTTAAGTAGCTTTTCAGACTTTAAAATGCAAGGTTTTCTTTATTGTACTAAGAATTTTAGTGCAGTTGAATAGTCGTTAGCCTAAAAAACACATCCTATTTCGTTGCCTGCAACTCGCAGTAGATGCATACAGCTTCGTTTTGTCGCCTCATATGATATGCTTTTTAGACTTTTTCAGTGAACCCTACTTAATCAAAGTAATATGCCCCCTCACCTCTTCAAATTCTCCGTTTGATTTTTGAAAGGTGATTTGATAAATGTATAAACCTTGTTGAACTAGTTTTCCATTTTTTCGGTGGCTTCCATTCCACGCTTCATTGGCATCGGTAGATTCAAATACTATTTCGCTAAAACGGTTGTAAATTCTTATCGTATAAGATTCATAATCTAACAAACTAACGATTGGCTTCCAGGTATTGTTAACCCCTCCAATGATTAATGCATTGGGAATATAGAGAATTGGATCTTGTTTGGCACAAGCTACATTTGAACGGCTTGTTTCTTGAAGTCCGTAAGTATTTAAACTTTCAATAGCTTCTACATAATAACAAAATTTCCCTTCGGTAAAGCTCCCTACAAAATCACTAATATCATCATTGTAAAACTGTTTGTTCGGAGGTAAGACGACTATAGCGTTAGGATTAAAAACGTCATTGACAGAACGGTAAACTTTATATCCAACCAAATTTCCATTCCATTGTTTATAACTATCCCATTGTAGAAAATTAGTCAATGTAGAGGCATCTTCTGAAACATTTAGTAGAATTGTTTTCCCTATATTAGAAGTTGACGTTGGTCTCCCGCAACTGTCTTCTACTATAACACGGTAGTAATAAGGTTGATTTGTTGTTTCCACATCTAAGTCATTGAAAACAACTGGATTTGAAATTGAACTAGTATTTGCAATTTCTTCAAAACTTGAAACATCATTTTCTAACGCTCTTTCTAGTCTGAAATTTGAAATTTGACCTGCCAAATCTTGATGTATTCTAACCTCAACTTCATTATCGTCGAGTACAGTAGCCGTTTGCAAATAGTTAAAAGCAGGAACAGGTGGTTGATGCAAATAAATACAAGAAATATTTGACAATGAAGTCTTTATTTCGTCGTTGGCAATTGCTTTTAAGACAAAACAGTAATCAGAATTTGAAATCCCTGTTTTAAAATGAAAAACGGTATCGCTAGTCGTTCCTACTACGGCATAAGCCCCTCCATTCTGAGCAGCTTCTATTTGATAATGTTTGACGCCATCGTTCCAGTTTTTGTATGAATTCCAATTCAAAGTCACCGTTTTAGTACAAACATCTAAACTTGAAGTTACAAAAATAGTTTCTTGTCCTATTCCCAATGCGCTTGTATTTGGAGTTGGATTCCAGCAACTATCATAGACAGCCAAAGCATATGTTTCACTGTATTCATCTGCATTTGAATTTAAATAAGCATAATCGGTTGAATTATAACCATGAACCGTATCTACCGCTATCCAGCCACCTCCAAAAAACTGAAAAATGATGTATGCACTTGCGTCTCCTGAAGTACTTGGCTCCCAATTGAGTGTTGCGTTTCCTGTTAAGGTATCAACTGTCACCCAATTATAGATTGGAAGTTGAGGAGGCAACATATCCTGAAATTGATCG
Source organism: Flavobacteriales bacterium (assembly GCA_015488785.1). GTDB lineage: Bacteria > Bacteroidota > Bacteroidia > Flavobacteriales_D > Parvicellaceae > S010-51. Next base: position 2,956 of record WFNC01000509.1, read on the forward strand.
CCATCGATGTTTGAAAAAGAAGAACATCCAGAAGCATCTTTCAATTCTATTTTATAATTTAAAAATGCATCACAAACCGATATTGTATCTCTGTAATATTCGTTCCCATATTGTGTAGAATCGAGTAAAGTCCAAATTCCCGCAGGATATTCTTGATAAATGTAATACCAATCATAAGCAGAACTCAGTAAAGGATCTGTCATTTTATTCCATTGTAAAACAGCCGTTCCGTCGCTAGGATTATTAACTGTTAAATAAATTGTTGAAACAGGGCTTAATATATCGCTCTCTGAATTGTTACAACCAAAAACAGATTTAACAAAATAGCTTACTGAACCATTGTTTGCATCGGCGGTCGTATGCGTAAAAGTTGTTGTGTTTATATTTGTTTCACTCCCTACTAAAGTATTATTATTGGTGTAAATTCTATATTCCTGAAAAGAATTATTTGGATCATTTGGAGCTTCCCAGCTAAGGGTAACACCTCCATTTGCCAATACGCTTGCGCAATGTACAACAGGAGGATCAACGGGCGGTTCATTGTTTACAACGACAGCAACTGTAACTTCATTTTGTCCAGGAATGGAACAATAATCATCTTGAGCAACAATGGTAAAATAAAATGTTTTTTGAGCTCGATAACAATCTTCTGTAAATAAACTACAACTGGTTTCCCAATTAAAAATAGAAACTACATTTTGAACATTTGAAACAGGCATTCCTGTAGTAGTTGTAGCGCAAGGCGTAAAAGGACAACCAAGATTTGGATTGGTAAGCCCCACTCCTACTTCTCCTCCAAAAACAGAAAGTGTCACCTGTTGATTATTTCCATTGGACAACAAATCATTGTCTTGTGCTAGAATATTGAAAGAGGCGATATCTCCAGCGTTTACCGTAATGGTATTATTTGTAATTCCTGTTATTGTAATTGTTGGTGCAGCATTAGTCCCTGAGCAATTCACAATATTGACGAGCATTTCTCGATAAACAACAGCTATTAATTGACCACATCGCCAAGATTCTACTTTTACAACGGTACTATAATTTCCTAATGTGACAGAATTAAATGTTAATAAGCCTGTATTAGAATTGAGTAAAGCACCAGAATTAGATGGATTTTGATTTGTTCCTGGTAACTGATTATTGGTTCCGTAACCACTTGCCCAAGAAACTTCTGAAGGAACTGTTGGCGGATTATAAACGGATCCAAAATCATTGTTTAATGGGTTTGAAAAATGATAACTAATTGAATCTAAATCGCTGTCAAAAGCCCCTATATTATATGCTATATTTTCTCCCGCACAAACAACATTTAATGGAGGTTTTATAAACTGAGGAGAACTATCGAAACAAGGGGAAGCATCTGTTCCGTTATAACTGTACATCGAAGCTCGAAGAGTTAAACCTGCGTTTTCGGGGTTGTTTAGGTTTACAGAAGCTCCTGTTCTAAAAAAAGCGTCCCAAGTAAAATGCCAACCAGCCGAGGGTGGAACTCCACTTAATGTGACAGGTGCACTTTGTAAAATGTATTCGATTATACTTCCTTGCCCTGGTGTTGAACAATTGAATTGAGGTGCTCCTCCTGCTATTTCGGTACAAGAAAATGAAAAATCATTGCTCCCTACGTTACTTAAGGGGATGACCGATAAATTTGGATTGTTCCAAACTTTTATTTGCATTGAGGTAGGCGAAGGTTGATTTTGATTACAGTCTTGATAAACTTTGACTTGAAATACGTATTGTCCTGTTCCTAAACATGCCCAGGTTAACTCGCCTCCAACTAGATGATTGGAAAAAATCGGATTAGAAAACATAAAGAGTCCTAGCATTACAAAAAGTAATGAAACAGTGTCTTTAATATTTTGAGTAATAATTGTCATTTTTCTATCTAAAGCCGAAAGTACAAAACTTTTCAATCAAGTTTTTACATTGTGAGATATTTCTATCTGTTTAACGGTAATACGAATGTAAAGTTGTGTTTTAAATGATAAAAAATGATTCTACCGAGTTTTGGTTTCGGTATCAATTTAATTTTTCGTAAAAAACTAAATATTTATTATTATTTAATCTTTTACAAAACTTGAATTCAGCATCAAAAAAAGCATTGTACATAATACGTTGTACATTTTACAAAAAACAAAATAAACAGCGGATTAAACTTTGGTTAATTTCTAAAATTAGAAATCCACACTAAACTCAGTAAAATCTATTAATTTTTGTTTGCGTTAGGGATAGGAGCAATTGTTTGAGCTCTTTTTTGTTTCGTTTTTTACGGAACAAAAAAAGCGAGTGCGGATAGCCCGCTCGAACGCCCAAGAAATAAATTAGTAATTATACCTATTAAATATTCTATCGAAGTAAATTGATGTGCCCAAACTTTTCGTAATTATTGAGATCTCCTACGACTTTATATTGTAGCCTCCATACGTAAGTATCACTTGGTATAAGTTTTCCAAAACTAGTTCCATCCCATTGTTCTCCTAATGTTGTTGAGTTAAAAATAACAGCTCCATTTCGACCAAAAATAGTAAAAGAATATCCTTCTTCTGAAATACTGGAAACCACAGGGGCAAAAAAGTCATTAATATTATCGTTATTGGGGGAAAAAGAATTAGGAATATAGACGCTTGAACTACTCAGTATTTGAACGAAATGAATTGTCGTATCTGAACAAAAGTCATTGGTTGCGATTAATTGAACAGGATAACTTCCTTCGGCGTTGTATGCTGTTTCTTCGTCTTCATTGTTTGAAATTGTTCCATTTCCTAAGTTCCACTCATATTGATTACTATTGATCGAATAATTGGTAAATGAAATCAATAAAGGTGCATAACCGACCGAATCATTCATTTCGAAATCGGCATAAACACTTTGATCAATTAACGCTAAATGTGCGGTATCTTCTCCACATTGATTATAGGCTATCACATAAATATCATTGGCTATATTAGTACGCATAAAATCTTCTGAAGCTCCGTTACTCCACAAGTAAGAATCGCCTCCGTGGGCATTGAAAATACTAAATTCGCTTTCGCAAATATTGGGATCTCCGACTATTGATGCGATGGGCGAAACTCCTAAATCTGTGACTGTAAAAAATGTGGTATCGGTTCCACAACTATTATTGGCAACAAGGTATCCATTGCCAACTAAACTATTAAATGTTGAAATGGTTGTTCCGTCATTCCAGACATAAGAATCTCCACCTGATGCAGTAAGCGTTGTCGGAATATTATCACAAATCGTCAAATCACCAAGAATTGAAGCTACTGGGGGTGTTCCACTAATTGAAATTGTCATAAAAGCGGTATCGACTCCACA
>WFNC01000510.1 GCA_015488785.1 Flavobacteriales bacterium
ACGAAAAGTAATTGATTGTTAGATTTATTAAGTTAGACTTTAAGATACAAGACGATAAGATACAAGACTTTTTTTGCAGAAGAAAAGTCTTAATGTTGAGCGAAAGCGAAACGGTCTTGAGTCTATCAGTCTTAAAGTCAAATTAGACTTTAAGATACAAGACGATAAGATACAAGACTTTTTTTGAGAAAGAAAAGTCTTAACGTTGAGCGAAAGCGAAACAGTCTTGAGTCTATCAGTCTTAAAGTCTAAAAAAAAATGAACCTTTCTCAATTAAAAACGTAACAATAAAATAAGAAACAGATATTATAATCAATTAACAGAAGAAAAGTCTTAACGTTGAGCAAAGCGAAACAGTCTTGAATCTATTAAGTCTTAAAGTCTATAATAATATGAAGCCAATAAAAAAAGAAGATAAGAATAAAGGTATAGTCGGTGCGATTGTAGTACATCTTGCTGTTCTTGTTTGGCTGATTATAATGGCGATGGCTCCATTGCCAGATCCTCCATTTCCAGAAGAAAAAGTTGTGATGACAATGGATTTTAGAGGAGGAGGTGGCTCAGAAGGTGGTTCTACTTCTACGGAAGTAACAGAAGAGCCTTCTAAAGAAAGCGAAGAAACAGAAAGTTCTAATAGTAGCGAAGAAGTTGTAACTCAAGAACAAGAATCTCCCGTAGAAAGTTCTTCAGCTCCTGCTTCTAGTAATTCGGATAACAGTAGTGCTGAAAAAGAAGAAAAACAACAACCTAAATATAGTGGTTTGGGAGGTGCTTTTGGAAAAGGAAAAGGAGATAAAGAAGGAGATGGGAAAGGCGGTTCAGGAGGTGGAACAGGTGGAGGTCATGGACCTAAGACTGGAGATGGAAATGGAGTAGGCGATGGGAAAGGTAGAATATTAACTTATAAACCAAAATTTGTAAATCCAACACAAGAAACAGGAAAGGTTGTAGTAGCAATTACAATTAATAGAGCTGGGAAAGTAATAAAAGCAGTTGCGAAACCAGGGAACAAAGGAACTACAACAGCAAATATTTTATTACACAGAAGTGCTGAAAAACAAGCTAAAACACTTAAGTTTAACGCCAATCCCAACGGTCCAAAATACGATAAAATGGCAACTACTATTGTGTTTACTTTGAATTAGTACTTATTATTCTTCAAATATTTTTATAGACTCGTTGTAAAATACACCAATTATTGGTATGTTTAAATGTTATAATTGTTATTTAACACAGATGATTCATTTGTGACTTTACTTCAGTAATTTATAAAAGAGTAAATTACGCAAGATCACTTTTCTTCAGCCAGCGAAGTTGTTCGGTCTGCGTTGAGAATGTTCGAACACGAAGAAAGTAAGAAGAAAGAATTAATTCAAGAACTGAAAAAAGGTGTAAAAAAAATCTGGTTTTATTGAGAACTTTAGTAAAGATGACTTCTTAAATTCAATGCATGATAAATTATTAAATGAATTTTAAGATAAGTGTTAAAGCGCGAAATTATTTAGTGAAACTTATCAGATAGATTTCAATTATAAACTAAAATAAACGTTTATTTTCTCCAAAAAGTAAGTTTATTATATGAGAAAATGAACTTTAACTCCTCTCTGTTCTCACATTCTAATGTGGAGATGTTCTCTTTTTTTTCTCAATTTGTAGCTTATAATAAAGTAGTTTTATATTTAATTTGTATAATTAAAACAAGACCCCTCTATTCTAAAAGTTATGAGGACACGAGCTATGATCAAAAGAATTACTTTATTTTTATTAATCGGTTTAAGTATTGCAGGAATATATTTTACGGTTACCAAGCTTCAGCAAAAAACAGAAGATAATCTACCGATTATAAATTGCATTCCAAAAGACGCTGCGATTATTTTAGAAATTGAGAAACCTATCAAGATGTGGTCACTCCTCTCAACGACTAATGTCCTCTGGAATGATTTAAAAAACATACCCTATTTTGACACGTTGGATAACGACCTTAAAAACATTGATTCCATATTACAGCTCGATACGATTTTGATGCAGTCTAAAATTGAAAAAAAAGGATTTGTATCTATTCATCCGTCGAATGAAAAGCCAAGCATTCTTGTTGCTTTTTCTTTAAAAGAAAATGTATTTAATAAAATGGTCAGTAAATACAACATTACCGAAAATGAAAATGGATTTTATAAGATTGAAGGAAATAAACCGCTCTATATAACTTACCATTCGCCTTTTACAGTTATAGCGACAAGTAAAGAATTATTGAGCAATAGTATTAATCAATTGCAAAAAAAAGAATCAATTTTGGATGATGAGGTTTTTGTGAAAATCAGAAAAACAATCAATAAGGGAAGTAATGTTCATATTTATACCAATGCTATAAATCTAAAGAAAATGATCCTTCCTTTTGTAAAGAAAGAATGGATAGAAAACTGGAAAATAGATGAGATTTGGACTGTTTATGATTTAATCTTAAATAACAATACTATTATTTTGAATGGGTTGTCGCTCTCTATTCAAGAGGATAATATAGTCACATCGTCCAAGTTGATTGACGCAAACCTATTGCCTCCAAACATTGTTTCGATTAACGAATATACGATTAGTAAAGAAGGAGCAGATAAGGTTTTAAAACAAATCAACAATGATTGCAATTGTAATGTAGAATTTCTATTTGAGCGTTGGATAGGAAATCATTTAACAGAATTTTCATTTGATAAAGGATTAAAAGCAATTATAATTCCGACTAAAACAGCAGATGGATTTTTAGAAGATTTAGCGGAAATTGTAAAAATAGATACGACTGTCTATGAAGTCTTCGGAACGGAAATACACCGCATTTTTAGTTCTTCTTTTTCGCAACTTTCAGGTTTTTCGGCAGATGATATTTACTTTTACCATCACAATTCTAATCTAGTTTTTTCATCTTATAAAGGGCTAAAGCAATTAATGTTTTTTTGGAGAAAATCAGGAAATAGGGATTCCGAATCTGTCTATAATACATTTTCTGAAAATATGATGGCTCAAAAATCAACAACAAGCCATTATGCGAACCTTGAATATGTAGCGTCAAAAGGCTTCTCTATTTTAAAGCCTGCATATCAAGAAACTTTTTCGCGTAGTGTAGAATTGCTGAGGAATAGATTGGATTTTGCTTATCAAACAAATGAGTTGAATAACGACTATTTACACCAAGCGATTATCGTTCAATCGAATTCTAAAACGCAACTTAATTCGAGTCTGCTTTGGGAACTTAACTTGAAAAATAAAATTACATTTGGGCCAAAATTAGTTAAGAATCACAAAAGTAAAAGCCTTGATGTATTGGTGCAGGACACTACAAATACGATTTATTTGATTAACGCTTTTGGCGAGATAAAATGGTCTAAAAAAATAGAAGGAAGTATCAGAACGAGAATCAATCAAATTGATTTGTTTGGGAACAATAAATATCAATTGGTTTTTAATACGGACAGTAAAATTTATTTACTTGATATCAATGGAAATACGGTTTCAGGGTTTCCGATAACGCTTCCTTCTCCAGCTACTAGTCCGGTTTCTGTTTTTGATAATCAGAATAGTAATGCGTATCATTTTTGGATTTCTTGTGCTAATAAGATTACTTATAGTTTTGATAAAGCAGGTCAATTCGTTTCAGATTGGACAAATCCCAAGAGCATGAATTTAATAGCCAATTCTTTTCAGTCTGTTTCACTTGAAAATCAAAATTATTTTTATAATTTGGATCAAAACGGAAAACTCTATTTTCTAAACGAGAAAGGGGAGGAGGTACTACAAATCGATACGACCTTGAATCCGAAAAAGAATAAGCTCTATTTCCAAAAGCGAGCGTCTCTTCTTTCTAGTTCGTTTATATACGTTTGTGATTCTACGAATGTGATTAAAGATTATACACTAGGGAATAATTTACAAACTTCT
>WFNC01000511.1 GCA_015488785.1 Flavobacteriales bacterium
CACTTTTTTTTGTTTTGAATAGTACGACTAATTTAGATGGAGGAATTGTTATTAATGGATTTGATAATACAATTATTGAACACAATGTAATTGATGGTGGGCTTACAGATGGAATCATTTATAATGGTCAAGCTGGTGGCGGAAATGGTTATCAGAATAGTATTAGAAATAATATTATTGTTAATAATCAAGGATATGGAATTAATAATAAAGCGCCAAATGTGAACACATTTACAGTCAATAATAACTTACTTTATAATAACGCTTTAGGTAATTACAATAATACAACAAGTGTTAATGATTTATCTACTGATCCACTTTTTGCCGATCAAAATTTGATTAACAAATGGTATCATATTGTTGCTACTTATGACAATACTACTGAAACCATAAGTTTATTTATTAATGGTAAACGCGAAAGAGAAATTCATTTTAGATTATTTGGAGCAATGCCAACTAATGCTAGCGATTTTTTTATAGGAACAGATAATAATTTAGGATATTCATTTACGGGTAATATGGACGAATTAGCCTTATGGAATAGAGCTCTTGCAACTAATGAAATTAATCAAATATACAATAATGGAGTAGCTACAGAAATAACAGCAACTGTTCCAAATGGACTACAAGCGTATTACAAAATGGAAAATAACTGGAATGATGCAAGTGGAAATAATTTTAATGCTATAAATACGACGGCTACTTTTACTGCAAATTCGTTAGAAGGAAATTATGCTGGTTCATTTTTAGGAAGTGGAAATGGAGTAGAATATCCAAGTGCGATAGCGATGAACAATGGACTCTCTATTTCTACATGGATTCATCCTACGGTAGATTTGAATGGCGTTCAAACATTATTTATAAAAGGAAATGTTTCAAGCAATAATTTTATATGGTTGTACATTAAAAATGGAAGTATAATATTTGAAATTGGAGATGGAACCAATGTCATAAATGTTGAAGCTTATTTTTTGAATCCATGGGATAGAGATTATCACTTAAAATCTGAAATTGGTAGATGGAATGAAAACAATTGGGTTACTGATGCGGTTATGAGTCCTTGTATTGATGCAGGAGCTATTTCGTCACCTTTTATTAATGAACCTTTCCCAAGTGGAAATAGAGTGAATATTGGCGTTTATGGTAATACGGTTGAAGCATCAAAAAGTGATTCTTTGGTGAGTATAAATTCAAATCAAGTTACACATTCGAAAATTTATCCCAATCCAACAGCTGATTTTCTTTATTTTAAATCAAATTTTAATGGATATTCTTATCAATTAATTTCTTTAGAAGGTAAAATCTTGAAGCAAGATATTATCACAAATAATGTTTTAAACTTAAGAAATGTTAAAGAAGGCGTTTATTTTATTCGGGTTAATGATTCTAAAACAAATGAAAATCGTGTTTTTAAAGTCGTAAAAATGAATTAAAAGCATGAAGTTAAATTGATTCTTTTTGTTTAAGAATGATGAAAGAAAAATATATTTAATTGACGGAAATCGAATCAATAATATTTCCCCATAGAAACCATTACTTTTTCTAGTTTTTTCTTAATCTGTATTCCTGAACAAGTATGATTGTTTACAATAATAGCAAAGCATAAATTTTTACCAGAAGCACTTTTTACATAGCCAGCGTAACTTTTTATTCTAGTCATTGTTCCGCTTTTGGCTCTCATGTTTCCTTGTATTTTGGTGTTGCGACCAATGGTTCTCAATGTCCCTGTTTTTCCTGCGATAGGGAGGGAGCTATAAAAAGTTTTTGAGTATTTACTTTTCTTTTTCATGTAAGTTAATACGGAAACCAAGTGTTGAGCAGAAACGGCATTGAAACGAGAAAGACCACTTCCGTCGGAGATGTAAAAACCTGTTTTTAACAATCCTTTATTTTTCCAATAATTGCTAATTGCCAAGGTGGAAGAAAAAACACTTCCGTCTTTGTATTTAGAAACTCCAATGTGCCTCAATAAATGTTCTGCAAAGAGGTTGTTGCTGTATAGATTTGTCCAGTAAATAATTTTTGAAATACTTGGAGATTTAATTGTGTCGAAGGTGGTTCGTTTTGTTTTTATTAGCTGATTATTGTTTTCTAATCTTCTAGTAGTTGTTGAAGGTTGCGTAACTTCGATGCCATTTTCCCAAAGTAAACTTTCTAATTCAAAAGACGCAGTGTAGGCAGGTTCGTGCATGGATCCTCTGACGTCAAATTTAGTTTTGTTTAGTGGGATTCTTCCTTTTATTGTTCTTAATCCATCGTAGGGAGCTCCGTATATGTAGGCTAAATCTTTTTTAGTTGTCCATGATTTTACTTTGTTTCTTACTTCCATGTCAGGAGTATATGGTTCGTAGCATTCTACAACGGTAGAATCGCCCTTGTTGATTCCTGAATCAAAATAAAAATGGGTTGTATTGTCATGAATGCTTAAACCACTAATTCCTGTTCCGTAATAGTTCCCCATGTCGCTCCAACTCCAAGTACTGGGTACGTATTCGTAACTAAAATAAGAAGCATCACCAATGATACGCCCTTCTATTTTGTTAATTCCTAAATTTGCTATTGCCTGACTCCATTTCTCTATCAGTAAATTGTTTTTTAAATAACGACCTCCTAGTGTTGGATCTCCTCCTCCTTTAATGTAAATGTCTCCATGTAAAGTACAGTTTGAATCGATATAGCCATCGTATTGTAAGTAAGTCTCAAACCGATGAAAAGAACTAAGCATTTGCAAAGCTGTAGCGGTAGAAAATATCTTCATAGTTGAAGCTGGAACTAAACTTGTTTCCTGATTTAACGAAGCTATAATCGTATCGTTATCAATGTCTTTTACCAAAAAACTGATGGTAGCATGTTTTAGTGATGGATCGTTTTTTAATGCATCAATCGCATTTTGAATTGTATTTTGGGCTGAAGTTAAATAGCAACTAATAATGAGAATGAATGAAAATAAGAATTTGAACATTGAAGTAGGTATTTTATACTTTTTGTAATTTGTTTTGGTTCTACTGTTTTTTGAGGGAATCAATTTAATTTTTGTAAAAAGGCTAAGGTTGTTTTTGTTTTCTATATTAAAATTGTTTCAAGTTAAAAAGAATTTCATTAAAAAAAACATTGTACGTAGTACATTTTACAAATAACAAAGTCTTTATTCCTTTTATAAATTATAATAACTCATGTTAAATTC
>WFNC01000512.1 GCA_015488785.1 Flavobacteriales bacterium
CCTTTTTTTTCATAACAAATATTGGCTCCAATTTGATTTAAAGCAGTTACTAAAATTTCGATTGGTCGTTGTTCCATTCTTTTAGAACCATACAACAAAAATGTCTTTCCATTTTGCAACGAAAGAAAAGCCGTCAAAAAACGCATTGCTGTTCCTGCGTGTCCAATGTTAATTTCAGTTGTATTGGCTAATGATTTTAATGCTTTCTCTAGCACCAAGGTATCTTCCGCTTCCGACAAATTACCGATTGGAATGTTGCTTTTTGCTAACGCACGAATAATAAGCACACGATTCGACTCACTTTTAGAAGACGGTAAATTTACCGTTGTTTCTAGTTGTCTATTTTTTCGAAATATTTTCACATTGTAAAATTAAGAAAAGTTTGGCGATGCTAACTTTATTTGATGAAATAGGCTCAAAACCAATAGTTTTATTTTGGTTCAAAAGTGGTTACATAGCGAAAACCAACGGTATAAAATGATTTGCTTGGATTTTTAAATACTTTCAGATAATTACTATTATCTTTTCTATTGTCTAACCAGTTCGCTCCTTGAATCAACATTCCGTCTTTATCATTCATCTTATTGAAATAGACTTCTATGCCTCCTAACATTTTAACATCTTCTGCATCGAAAAGCGCTAACTGCTTTTGTCTTAAATTAAAAATAGGACTCCAATTTTCTTGATAAGACTCACTCAACCATTCCGAGACATTTCCATCTAAACCAAAAACTTCTTTATGCTTTTCTTCTTTTTTAAATTTAAAATTCTTCCCTTTATATTTCAATCCATAAGAATAAGGATGCTTGGCTTCACTTTTATTCCCTATTTCTTTACGCAATAAGTTTTCTCTATTTCTATAATAATGCTTATGAAAAACTACACTATCTTCTGTTTCTATTATATCCAAGTTATTAACCGACAAATCAGTTACCCAACTTTCGTCTAAATTCTCGTTATAATTAGATTTAAACCTTAAATTGTTTGACTCATCAAATGTAGTTAACGTAACTAATTCCCATTGAGAAGCTGAAGGTAAACTCAAGTTAATTTTGTAGTCTAATCCTAATTCATCAATTTCTTTTTGAAGTTTTTTTTGTTTCCAATCTAAAAAAGCCAAAGCTTGGTTGTAGCTAATTCCTACAACAGGGTAATTATTATATGCTGGATTTGTAAAGTAATTTAACTCTGTATCAATCTTTCCCGTTTTATATGGTTTCCAATAATACTTTAAGCCTGCTCCAAAAGCTACGTCTTCAAAAAACCACAAAGAATCAATTTGATCAGTATATTGATAAGAAGTTCGGTCATTCAAGTATTCTAGCGTTTTCTTTACTAGCCTACTTTCATAGTCAATCTCTTTATTATAATTCAATTTCCAAGTTTCAAAAGTTGGAGACTCCCAATAATCTCTTTCATCTTCTATACTACATGTATCGGGTTTTAAAGCCCACCCCCCGAACTGATCGTCATAGACATCTTCGTACGCCAACTCCCTACGAAGATTGGAATCTAAAACCCAGTTAACAAATTCTCTATATTCTAAATTAGTTACTTCCTGTTTTGAAAAATAAAAAGGTTTTAAGTAAATATTATCAAGAACCTCTACCCCCTCTTTCAAAACAAGAGGAATATGCTCTTTGGTATTTTCGACCATAGCGCTATCAATATAATAACGTATAGAACTAGGAAGAACATAATTATTCGTATCAACAAAACGTCCTTTCTCATTTAATAAAAAATGAGTCTTAGCATTATTTTTTGTAGCAAAAACAGAGCTAGGATTATACAGTACACTATTTTTTACGATCAACGATTTTGCTTTTTTCTTTGGCATATATTTATTGTAATCAAAAAACGGTATAGACGCTCTATTCTGACTGTAAGCCACATTACTAATAAATAAAGAATTATTAAAATAACGTTCACTTTTGTTTGTTGCGATAAAAGTTTGAAAATAACAACCATCTAAAACATTTCTTTCAATTTTATCTACTTTAACAGTATCTTGAGCAAATGAATTATTAAGAACAAACACAACAGAAAGCATTAAAGAATACTTTAGATAATAAAATATATTTCTTTCACCTTTATTTTTTATCATATCCTTTTGATATTAGTTAATACTGCTCAAAAAACCACCCCCTTTTACTCCCCCATTAAAACATACTGAACAATATTTGCTCCCATTTGTAATGCTTTGGTTCTTGTTTCTTTGCTGTCGTTGTGAACTGTTGGATCTTCCCAACCGTCTCCTAAATCACATTCGTAATCGTAAAAACAGATTAGTCTTCCTTTGTATTCTAAACCAAAACCTTGTGGTGCTTTGTTGTCGTGTTCGTGAATTTTTGGTAATCCTTGTTTGAATTCATATTTTTGATGGTAAATTTTGTGACTGTAAGGCAACTCTACAAATTCTAGTTCGGGGAAAACCTTTTTCATTTCTACTCTTATAAATTTATCTAGTCCATAATTGTCGGAAATATGAAGGAAGCCACCTGCTAGAAGATAGTTCCTTAAGTTTTCGGCTTCTTCGGTTGAAAAAACAACGTTTCCATGTCCTGTCATGTGAATAAACGGATAATTAAAGAGTTCTAAACTTCCCACTTCTACTTCTTTAACTTCTTTGTCGATTGTGGTTTCTAAATTATTGTTGCAAAATGCGACCAAATTTGGAATTGAACTTGGATTGGAGTACCAATCTCCTCCCCCATTGTATTTTAACACCGCAAATTGATAATTTTTGACCGGTGCAAATGCAAAGCACATTCCTAAGAATGATACGATTATTAATATGTATTTTATTTTATTCATTTTATTATAATAATAAGGTATAAATTATAAAAAGTA
>WFNC01000513.1 GCA_015488785.1 Flavobacteriales bacterium
GTCCAATCTCCCTCAATAATATATTCTATTCTACGAAATACCATTTCCATGAATAGCGTTTGCGGACAAGCCCAACCACAAAATAACCGTCCAAAAATAACAGTAAATAGAGATACAAAAATTACTGCTCCAATCATTGATAAAGCAAATAAATAAAAGTCTTGAGGCCAAAAAATCTTTCCAAATATTATAAATTTACGTTCCAATAAGTTAAATAATAAAATTGGATAACCATTCATTTTTAGATGAGGAGCAATAAATAAAAAAGCTAAAAGAGAATAAGATAATATTTGTCTAAAATTAAAATATTTTCCCGAAATCTTTTTCGGATAAACCCAAACCCTTTTACCGTCTTTATCTATCGTAGATAACTCGTCTCTAAAACTTTCACTTCCTTTCATATTATTATTTTTAAACCGACTATTTTGAACTTATACAAAGGTCATTCATTCAGTCCTATAAAACTTGTTACAAATGTTACAGATAAAACTGTTTTAAATCAGCTTTACGAATAACAAAGAGATAAAAAAAGCCGCATGAATAAATGCGACTTTTTTATATTGTAAACTATTTTAGTTATTTCATTAAATCTCCTTCAGGTTCTTTTCCTTCGGCAAATGGTAATGATAGGACATACGAGCCAATTTGTTGTATTTTCAACTCGTTAAACTGACTTTTATGAGCAGGCATTCCATTAGGTCTCCCCTCTGAAATTGAGGTAAATATATTTCCTATTTTACCACCATATATCCAATATTTATCTGTTAGGTTAGGGCCAACTAAACCAGACCCATCTACTTTGTGACAAGCAGCACAAGTTCCTTCGAAAATTTCTTTTCCAGCTGCTAACGCAGATTCATCCGTTAATACAGTAACTGTTTCAGCAGAGATTAATAAACCATTAGCTTCTTTATAAGCATAGACTTCTTTTTCAGCTGTTTTAACCTCCATTTCATAAGCTTCTATCTGCAATGGCCAAACTCCAAATGTTTGATACATTCCCCAATAGATAAATGTAAAAATAATTGTCCCATAAAACATCCAAACCCACCAAGGTGGTAATACATTATCTAATTCTTGAATACCATCATAATTATGATCTAATAAAATTGAATCTTCATCTTCAATTGCAACAGACTTTGTTAAAAAACCAAAACCCTCTTCATCATATTTAACTTTACCTTCAGTATTCCCTTTATTTTTTAATGCTTTTACCCCATTCATAAGAACAAGTAAAGCAACAATTAAAAATCCAATTATTCCGATTAGAAAAACAATTGTCCCAGTACTAAAACCAGGAGAAGGAACAGCTTTTGTAACATTGGTTGTCGTTGCTACTTCTTCTTTCTTTTTTTCTACAACAGGAGGAGTATCAGCAAATTTAAAAATTGCAGCGACTTCTTCTTTTGACAAATGAGCCATTGGTGTCATTGTCATTGGAGAGAAATCCCAAATAGCTTTTGCCATTTTTGACTTTCCACTTTCATGAAGCTCAGTTGGATTTGCAACCCATTCAAAAATCATTTCTTCTTCCCCTGCTTCTTTCCATTTATCAAACGCTCCTTTAAGAGGAGGTCCAATAGATACTTTGTCTATTTTATGACAAGCGGCACAATTTTGTTTATACAGCTTTGCTCCATCTTGGGCTTTAACAGTAAAAAATACTGAAAATAATAAAGCTATGGCTAATAGATTTTTTATGTTTTTTTTCATTTTTGTATGTTTTAAATTTTTTTCATTTTCATTAAATAAACTTAATCATCTAGAGGCATTTGCTCTAGTTCATTTATTTTTTTCTTATCCACTTTAACAGTCCAATATATGGCTGCCGAAAACACTGAAAAGAAAATTAATAATGAGATGATTGGATATATTTCAATTCCATCAATTGATGCCATGTTGTCTTTAATAAATCTTAACATAATTTTATTTTTCTACTTTTATATCTTGTCCTAAACGTTGTAAGTATGCTACTACCGCAACTATCTCTTTCTTTCTTATTTCTTCATACTTAACCTCTAATTCTTCTTTTGTAAAATCTTGAGCCATTTTAGAAACAATAACTTTCGCTATTTTATTCGCTTGTTTTTCTAAGTCAGCTAATGCTTGTTCTTCATACCCCTCTTCATAAGGAACTCCTAAAGTACGCATTGCAGAAATTTTCTTTTCTGTCATTGAAAGATCTAAATCATCTGTTCTCATCCAAGGATAAGCCGGCATCAATGAACCTTTTGATAATCCTTTTGGATTTTGCATGTGTCTGTAATGCCAATAATCATCTCTCTTTCCTCCTTCACGAGCTAAATCTGGACCAGTTCTTTTAGACCCCCATAAGAATGGATGATTATAAACTGACTCCCCTGCTTTAGAATACTCTCCATAACGAACAGTTTCAAAACGAACAGGTCTAACTTGCTGAGAGTGACAGTTGTTACACCCTTCTCTAATAAAAATATCTCTTCCTTCTAATTCTAGTGGAGTGTAAGGTTTTACACTTGCGATAGTTGGTATATTAGAATCTACAATCGATACTGGAATAATTTCTATTGCTCCACCAATTGCAACTGCTACAAATGAAAGAAGTATAAATTTGACTGGTTTTCTTTCTAAAGCCCCATGCCACCCTTCGTTTTCAAATCTTGATTTCTTATTCAAAGGAGCTGCTTCTGCGGCTTCGTCAGTAACAAAAGTTCCTATTGCAGTTGTCTTAAATAAGTTATATGTACCTATAATTGCTCCTGTTAAATATAAAGTTCCACCCAATACTCTCATTTGGTAATAAGGAGAAAGGAAAGTAACTGTATCTATAAATTCGTGTGTTAAAGTTCCATCTGGATTAAACTCTTGCCACATTAAACCTTGCATAAATCCAGCCCAATATAATGGAAGTGTCCAAAATAAAATACCTACTGTAGCAATCCAAAAGTGAACGTTTGCTAATTTTTTAGAATATAACTCTGTTTTCCACATTTTAGGGAACAACCAATACAACATACCAAAAGTTAACATTCCATTCCATCCTAATCCACCTACGTGAACGTGTGCAATAGTCCAATCTGTAAAGTGAGAAATAATATTTACATTTTTCAATGATAATAAAGGCCCCTCAAATGTTGACATACCGTAAGCTGTAATTGCTACAACCATAAACTTAAGAACAGCATCATCTCTAACTTTGTCCCAAGCACCTCTTAGTGTTAATAATCCATTAAGCATTCCTCCCCAAGATGGAGCAATTAACATGACTGAAAATACGGTACCTAAAGATTGTGCCCATTCTGGTAAAGAAGTATATAATAAATGGTGAGGTCCGGCCCAAATATATAAGAATATTAATGCCCAAAAGTGAATAATTGATAATCGATATGAATATACAGGCCTATTTGCAGCTTTAGGTACAAAGTAATACATTAAACCTAAATAAGGTGTTGTTAAGAAAAAAGCTACGGCGTTATGTCCATACCACCATTGCACTAATGCATCTTGTACTCCTGAATATGCAGAGTAACTTTTCATAAAAGAAATAGGTAATTCCAATGAATTGAAAATATGTAACATTGCTACAGTTACGAATGTCGCAATGTAAAACCATATTGCAACATACATGTGCTGAACTCTTCTGATTATAATTGTCCAAATCATATTCGCTCCAAAAGCAACCCAAATTAAAGTAATTGCAATATCAAATGGCCACTCTAATTCCGCATATTCTTTACTCGATGTAAAACCCATTGGAAGCGTAATTACAGCTCCCAAAATAATTGCTTGCCATCCCCAAAAGTTAATATTACTTAATAGATCACTCGCCATTCTTGTTTTAAGTAATCGCTGTAATGAATAATAAACACCTGTAAAAATACCATTTCCGACAAAGGCAAATATAACTGCATTTGTATGCAAGGGTCTAATTCTACCAAATGCTAAAATTTTGTAGTTTAAGTATTCATTAAAAAAATCGGGGTAAGCTAACCAACTGGCTGCTGTTAACCCAACTAACATTCCTGTAATACCCCATATAAGAGTAGCAAAGGCAAAATTTCTTACAATTTTGTTGTCGTAATTAAACTTTTCTAGTTCCATTTACTTTGTTTTATTTATTTATTTATTTTTTCTTTTTCAACCTCATCATCAAACAACATCCTTACAGAAGGGGTGTAATCATCATCAAATTGTCCATCTTTTGCAGCCCATAAAAAAGAAGCTAAAAAGAACAATGCGATTGAGAAACTAACGCCTATTAATAAGTATATGATTTGCATATTGACATTTTGGTGACAAAATTAACAATAATTAAGAGTTATGCAAGCATGTAAATAACACTTTTTTACATGATTTATGTCAGCTTTTAAATTTCTGATAAGAATACAGTCGAATTGACACTGTCGTTATTAAAACGACAGAAATAGAACTCAAAGGCATTAAAACAGCTGCTACTATTGGAGTCAAGAGATTAAAAACAGCAAATGAAAGTCCAATTAGATTATAAATTAGAGAAAAAGCATAACTGATCTTTAGGGTCTTTATGCTGTGTTTTCCTAAATTTAGAAATAGCGGTAATTTATTTAAATTTTTAGCGTCTAAAATTCCGTCACATGCGGGGGAAAAATTATAAACATCGTCAGAAACCACTATTCCTACATCACTTTGTTTTAACGCTCCTGCATCGTTAAGACCATCCCCCAACATTAGTACTATACTTCCTTTTTCTTTTAACGATTTTATATATTCTAACTTATCGATTGGTTGTTGGTTAAACAATAATTGTTTTTGTTTTGGAAAGAATTCTTTTAAATTTTCTAATTCACTATTATTATCTCCTGAGAGTAAATGTAATTCGTAGTTCTGTCCTAATTCTTTAATAATCTCTAAAAATTCTTTTCGATATTCGTTCTCTACTTTATAATAACCAAGGTAAGTATCGTTTACTTTTACATGCACTTCAGATGCTAATGAATTTGTAGCTGGAATTCCAACCCATTTTGGAGAACCTATATAATACTGCTTGTTGTTCACAACTCCTTTTATTCCACTTCCTGAAACTTCTGTAAAATCGGCAAGATCTAACTTGCTTAATTCTTGTGTTTTTAAATAATTATAAATCGAAACACTTAATGGATGAGAAGAATTTCGAACGATTGAAAGAATCGATTGCTGTTGCTCTTTTGTTAAATCACTCCCTACAAATGTTATTTTTGAAGTATTTCCCGTGGTTATTGTTCCTGTTTTATCAAAAACAATATCGGTAATTCGTCCCATTTGCTCAATCGCATCTGCGTTTTTCAAATACAGTTGATTGCGTCCTGCTGCTCGTAAAGCATTTCCAAAAGTAAAAGGAATAGAAAGCGCTAAGGCACATGGACAAGCTACAATTAAGACAGCTGTAACAATGTTCACAACATTTGACACGTCAATATAAGTCCAAACAGCACCAGTAACAAAAGCAATTATTATTATTATAAAAATAAAAACCTGGCTCAACCGATCTGTTAAATCTTTTAGCGAACCAGAATCTGCTTCTTTGTCAAATGCTTTTTGATTCCAAAGCTGCGTTAAATAACTCTGCTCTACTTTTTTTTGTATTTTGAGCTCTATTGCATCGCCGATTTGCTTTCCTCCTGCAAAAATTTCTTCTCCCTTAAACTTTACAATCGGTTTTGATTCTCCAGTAACAAAACTATAATCTATTCTTGCTTTTTCTGATTTCAAAATCGCATCGGCAGGGATTATTTCTTCATTTTTTATTAAAATAAAATCTCCTTCTTCTATTTTATTTAATGGCATTATTTCTTCTTTACCGTCAATAATTTTGGTGACTGCCAAAGGAAAATAAGATTTATAATCTCGTTCAAAAGATAAAGCTTGATATGTTTTGTCTTGAAAAAGCTTACCGATTAGCAAAAACAAGACAAATCCAGCAAAAGAATCCATATAACCAGGTCCATTAAAATTCAATATATCATAGACACTTCGTCCGTAAAGAACAAATATACCTAAGGTAATCGGAATGTCTAAATTAAGCGTTTTAGCGCTCACAGCTTTATAAGCTGACACCCAATAATCTCTTGCAGAATACAATATAATAGGGATAGAAAATGCTAAAATAGCCCAAGAAAAAAAAGCTCTAAATTCTAAATATGAATTATCAAAATTTAAATATTCAGGAAAACTAAACAACATTATATTGCTAAAACAAAAAAAGGCTATTCCTAATTTATAGAACACCTCTTTCGAAGTTGTTTTCTGTTTATTTTCGTCACCACCACTAAACTTTGGAGGATAGCCAATTTTATCAAGCAACATTGCTAATTCTTCGAAAGATATAGTAGAAATATTAAACGTTACAGCAGCTTCTTTTTTTACAAAATTAACTTCCGAAGCAATAACACCGTTATTGAGTTTGTGTAAATTTTCTAATAACCAAATACAAGAACTGCAATGAATTTCTGGCAAAAACAATCTAACTTTTCGAATATCCCCTTCTCTAAAATCAAAAAAATTGTTTGCAATTTCTGGAAGATTTAGGTATTTATATTTACTTGAATTTGAGAATGAAGGCTTGATTCCCGGAGATTTTTCTAATTCATAATAATTATCGAGATTCGTTGTATTTATTATCTCATAAACCGTTTTACAGCCGTTACAACAAAAACATTTTTCTTCAAAATGAATTGGTTCATCACCACAATCATCACCACAGTGAAAACATTTTGAGTCTAAATTTGAGTTCTCCAATTTTCTAGTTATTATATTACAACTACAAAATTACAACTATTTTTAAAATCCATAAGTAAATCCTATACGATAAATAACAGGAATGTTGTTTGGTCCAAAAATATAACTATAACGGTAAGGAGAATTTATATCATCGATTACATCGTAAAGCAAATAAAGGACTAAATTAATATCTCCTAATATTGAACTTCTGTATCCACCACCCAAAAGTAATGTATTGCTTAATACTCTTTGTCTAAACTTTGAACTTTGAGGGTCGATATTCTGTACATTCAGTAATTGAGCTTCCACCAAAGCGGACAATGATTCTGTAATTTTGTATTGAGAAAAAACTCCTCCTCCATAGTATTTGTAAGCCGAAAATGAATTTACACTTTTGTTTACAGGTCCAATATAGACATATTTCGAACTGAGACCAACAGACAAATTTTCATTTATTTTGTATCCAAGCAAAGGGGAAACTTCTAAATACATTAACCCTCCAGATATACTAAACCCAAAATTTCCTCCGGTGTAAAGATGTTCTTTAAGAGCATACGGCGGTTTCTTAGGCGAAGAATCTACATACTCATCATTCGTTTCGGTCTGAGCAAAAGAAATGCTACTTATAGAAAGTAGAAATAGGAATATAAAGTATTTCATAAACTTTTTGAAAACAACATCAATAATTAAGCCTTTATATTTCTAGCACGAAATATAAAGGCTTCTTTCAATTACTTAACGATTAGTTTTTTTAGAATATTGTTACCCTCGTTATTTATTTTAATAAAATAAACACCTTTTTCATAACCTGAAGTATTAATCGAAAATCTATTATTTCCTACCAATAAGCTTCCGCTATGAATTTCTGTTATTTTTTTTCCTATAATATCAAACAAGTCTATTGTTACATTATTAAGGTCTTTATCTGTATCAAAACTCAATGTTGCTTCTCCTTCTGTTGGATTTGGATAGAGGCTTAGGTTTTCTAAAAACTTATTTTCTTGTATTGTTACCGGCCCATTAATATTAATATCATCAATATATAAATTATTTCCTCCATCGCTTTCGAACACAAATTTCATTCTAAACTTACTGTTTAAATAATTCCCTAAACTTCCGCTACTAATTGTAGCTGTTTTCCACTGAGAATCTGTAGGAACAAAATTACCATTTGTATTGGGAGCTGTTGTAAAAGTAGATCCGCTTAACTGTTTTTTAGTCGCCCAAGTTACACCACAGTTTTTAGAAACCATTACTTTTAACTTGTCATTATTTCCTGAATTTCGTTTAGCAAAAGCATACTTAAAGCTTATAGATGCAGAAATATTCAGATCTAAAGTTATCGTAGTACTTTCTAGTGTTACTTTACTACCTACGCTCTGAGCTGTATTATCCACCATAGCAGATTTACCACCTGTAGCTGAAGCTGTGTTTGTAATAGACCATGCAAAATCTGGTTCAGAATCGTCAATAAACCATTTATTTGAAGGAAATATAGAAGTAAACTCAAAGCCCTCTTGAATTGGAGCAATACCAGTACTTGGTAAAACTTTAATATATTGTGTGTAAGACCTTGTAACATTACCTCCATTCTTTAACGCAGTTAACGTTACGGTATAAGAACCTGGAGTTGAATAAGTAATTGTTGGATTTTGCGCTGTTGATGTTGCTGGAGATCCGCCTGGAAACGTCCAACTCCAACCAGAAGGAGAATGAAAAGACATATCTGTAAAATCAACTTGCTCACCTGCGCAAACAACTTGTCTATTAGCAGAAAAATCAGCTTCACACAAAGGAGGGTTTCCATTTGCCCCTGTTGCATTTAAGTTTGAAGTCTTCCATAGATTATTTCTTCCTGCAACACTAGACTGTATTGATGCTCTCATTCTTGATTTTTGCCCAGGTGTAAACATTTTAGAACAATAAGAATAATCCATATAATTTTCAACATTTGCCAACACTCCACAACTAGACTCTGACAAATTACACGAAGTAACACCGATGGTATTTGGAGTATCTGTAACACCATCATCTTCATTACAACTAGCTGCATTCCCTGGGTTATTATTAGGACCCCAAGTATGGCTAAGGTTAAACCAGTGACCGACTTCATGTGTTAAAGTTCTACTTGTAAAAGGAGAGCTAGTTCCTATTGAACCGACATAATTTGATAAAACAAATATTCCATTAAAGAACATGCTTCCTCCACTAAAACTAGGATTAAAAGTATAACCACCAGCACCTCCTATTTCTTTACAGATATAAACATTTAAATATTTACTTGGATTCCACTGTCCTTGATACACATCGTTACCAGCTACAATTGCATCAACCTGGTCTTGCCCGCCAAAGTTTCCAGCAGGCTGAATTGTTAATGGAGATTTAGTATATGTAATACCACTAAAACATTGTCCATTTGGAGCGATAGTTGCCAAAACAAATTCGAATTCAATATCAGATGGCATTCCTTGAAAAGCTGAAACTACATTGTTAGCATCTGCATTTTGTTTTCTATAATCTCTATTTAAAATACGTAACCCATCAAGTATTTGAGCTCTACTAATATTTTCACTCCCTCCGTTATGTAATACATGGAATACAATAGGTACTTTGTAAATCGTACCTGCTTTATTCTGTGCTTGAGATTGTAACATTAATTCTTCTGCAGCTAATTGATTTTGCGAAGCAACTCTTTGTTGAACAAAAGCAGGGTCTTCCATTAATTTAGCCAATTTCTTGTGCGTGGCGCAATATTCAACAGTTTCACCGTCTCTTGCATTTGAAGCATCGAAATGATTGTGATTATGATTTTGAGAAAAAA
The DNA here is from genome assembly GCA_015488785.1 of Flavobacteriales bacterium. GTDB lineage: Bacteria > Bacteroidota > Bacteroidia > Flavobacteriales_D > Parvicellaceae > S010-51. Next base: position 9,536 of record WFNC01000513.1, read on the forward strand.
AGCTAGCTGTAATGAATAAAGTAGCTCCAGTTAAGATTGTTTTTAACATTTATAATAAGTTTTAGATTTACAATATACTAAAATAGTCTGTAAGTTTTGTCAATATGAGACGAAAAATTTCAAATAACTGACAGAATGTGCCTGAAATATTCAATTTGGAAATAATTTACATGTTTAATTATACCAAAAGAAAAGGGGAATAACAATAATTGCTAACCCCCTTTTTTAGTTTAATCAAACCGATTAATAATACAAATTTAAACCGCAATATTAATTGGCTTAAATACCTACTACTTAAAACTCCAATCGTATTTATCTAATCCTTCTACGCAATGTTGTAATAAATCGATACTGTTTCTAATGTCTTCTTTATGCGCCATTTCAATTACTTGATGAATGTGACGAGTTGGTATTGAAATAGCTCCTGCAATAGAACCTCCTGCTGTCATTTGTTGGATTGCCATAGTATCTGTACCTCCTGCAGTAAGAATTTCTGGTTGCCATTTTATATTGTTCTTATCAGCTGTTTCTTTCATAAAAGCAACCATTCTATAATCACAAATTGTACGAGAATCCATTACTTTTATTCCTGTTCCAGCACCTAAACTTGTCACTTTTTCGTGTCCTGCAGCTCCAGGAACATCAAATGCGATTGTTGTATCTAATCCAAATCCAAAATCGGGTTGGATTTCTTGAGCAGCAACAGAAGCTCCTCTTATTCCAACTTCTTCTTGTACCGTAAAGACTCCGTAAGTATCATAAGCAGGCGTACCTCCTTGTCTAAACATTTCGATAAGAATAAAAACAGCTACACGATTATCAATTGATTTAGCATTTACACAATCTCCCATTTCTATCAATTCTCTTTGACGAGTGATTGGATCTCCAACAGAAACATACTTTTCTACTTCCGATTTTGGCATTCCCAAATCAATAAAATAATCAGTTGTTTTTGGAACTTTATTACGTTCTTCAGGAGTCATCACATGAATTGGCTTAGAACCCATCACTCCAATCAAATCTTTTTTCCCTTGTATAATTACTCTTTGTGCTGTTAGTGTTTTCGGGTCAAAACCTCCTAGGGTATGAAAACGAACAAAACCTTCGTCATCTATATGTGTCACAATAAAACCAATTTCGTCCATGTGCGCTCCAATCATTACTTTTTTAGAGGAGTCTTTTCCTTTTTTTAATGCAGTTACATTTCCCATATTATCTACAGAAACGCTATCTACAAGAGGCGTTACTTCTCTCAAAACGATTTCTCTAATTCTTTGTTCGAAACCAGATGTACCAGCTACTTCACAAATTTCTGCTAACAATTTTACGTCAATCATGTGTGTTTTTTATTTTTATAAATTTTAGTTAATCAAAGTTAATCATAAATTTTCTTTTTTTAGAATTAGAAGCGATTTAAAATCTCACTTACTGAATCAAAGTTGAAAGACTACTTCGTCCAAGACAAAAGACTAAAAAGTAATCGAATACTAATTTTAAATCCGTATTTTTGTATTATGGAATTTATCAGTCAAGTTTTTTTTGAAATATGGAAGATGTTTTTAGAAATGTCTCCTTACTTATTGTTGGGGTTTGCTTTTGCAGGAATATTGCATGTTTTGATTCCAAAAGAAGTCGTAACCAAACAGATTGGGAAAAAGAATATCTGGTCAACGATAAAGGCGACTATTTTAGGTGTTCCGCTTCCATTGTGCTCTTGTGGCGTTATTCCGACAGGTGTTTCTTTTCATAAAAACGGAGCTAGTAAAGGAGCTACCAATGCTTTTTTGATTTCAACCCCACAAACAGGAGTGGACTCTATTTTAATTACTTCTTCACTCATGAATTGGACTTGGGCAATTTCTCGTCCAATTATCGCATTGATTACAGGAGTCTTTGGAGGAATGTTAACCGATAAAATGGACACCGAAGAAAATGAAATTCTTGAAGAAGTTGAGTCTTGCAGCGATTGTTGTGTCAAAGAAAAAAAACATTGGTTAATTGAGATTTTTAACTATGCCTTTCTTGAATTTTTACCCGATATTTCGAGGCAATTGGTTGTTGGTATTCTAATCGCAGTTGCCATTACCATGTTTATACCTCCGTCAGTTTTTTCAAACTATTTGACCAATCCTATTTTTAATATGCTTCTAATCTTGGTTGCATCTATACCTTTATATGTTTGTGCTACGGGGTCTGTTCCTATCGCATCTTCTTTGTTGGTTTTGGGGGTTTCTCCTGGAGCTGTTTTGGTTTTTTTAATGGCTGGACCTGCTACCAATGCCGCTACAATTTCTGTCCTTTGGAAATCCTTAGGTAAAAAAGCAACAATGGCTTATTTAATTTCGATTATTGGAGGAGCTTTATTTTTTGGATTATTGATAGACTATGTTTTACCAACAGAATGGTTCTTGATTTCTGAAACAGCAAACACACATATTCATGGAGAAAGCGGTTCTTGGATAGCAATAATTAGCGCAATAACTTTAATTGGGTTAATTTTGTATGTAGAATATCGTAAATTAATACCAAAACAAATCATAATTATGAAAAACAGTAATACTTATATCGTAGATGGAATGACTTGTAATCATTGCAAAAACTCAGTAGAGACAAACCTTGTAAAAGTAGCCAACATAGACGAAGTTGTTGTAAACTTAGAAAACAAAACCGTTGTTGTAAAAGGTTCAGCTACTTCGGAAGAGGTAAAAAATTTAGTAGATGGATTAGGTTATTCTTACAAAGGTGAGGCTTAATTGAACTTACTTATTTTGGGCGTTTAAACAGGCTATACACTTTTAGTTTTTGTGCGAGAATCAAGTTATCCTAACGTCAAAAGGAGCTTATAAAGTCGCTCTTTTGAAGTAAAGCTAACTAAGTTTCTCTCACAAAAAGCTAACGTTGCTATCCCTAACGCAGACTAAATGTAAACTTTACGCACTTGTTA
>WFNC01000514.1 GCA_015488785.1 Flavobacteriales bacterium
AAAATTAGGTTGGTTATTTGTCGCTTGTACATTTCCGTTCCAATAAAACTCTTGAACAGCATATTTTCGAGTCGAAGTCGCTGTTGGATTTCCAACTTTTAAATATCCTTGGTCAATTTGTACATTCCCTATAATGTCCACTTGATCATCGGGTGAATTTCCTGAACCTATCGAAATTTTACCATTACTTTCCATTAAGAATTTAGTATTGCTATTTGCTTCTAATCTAAAAACATCTTCACCATTGTTACTATTTATGTGTAGTCTTACATTTGGCGAGTTTGTATTTATTCCAATTTGACCGTTAGTCTCTATTTTTAGGCTTGAATTGTTGGTTAATGAACCTCCGTTTTCAATTTTTAAAGCATCGTTGTCGTCGTCATCAAACCCTATGGTCCAAGTAGTAATTCCAGCGTTTTGAAAGTTTATTATAGCATCTCCATTACCGGGGTTAGAATTGTTTATTCTTATGCCGTCATTGGTTGATAAAGGCGATGTTTTTATATCTAACATCATCCCTGGAGTTGATCCATCTGTATTTATCCCAATTTTTTGAGCATAGAAATTTCCTGTGTTGAGAATTAGGAAAAGATAAATTATTCGTTGAATCGGCATAATACACTTATTGGTAAGAAGTGTATTAAGTTACTTATTAAAATTTAAATCTTGGTGTTTTTTGATCAAAAAGGTTAAATTATTCCTATTATTCTATTCTAAATTAGTGATTTATGATTTTTGAATGGTTCGTTTACAAATTTTTAGTAGCCAAATTGTTTCGCTTTTTTTTTAATGTGTTTTTTTAAAAGACAAAAGTGAAAATTATTGGTGATAAATGGTTCTTTATATTTTGTTTTAAACAAATAACTTAACCAATATCAGTCGGTTAAACCCTGTAATCATAAACGTATAAATCATTCCGACTAAAAGTAAGGAGAATAATGTAATTGGAAATACAATTTTGAAAGATGGGGTAAGGATCATATTAATTGCAGCTTCATTGGTGTCTCTTAAATCTTCTATCGATTTTCCTTCATACATTTCTGGAGCTGATGCCATTTTTAGTTTTGCTTGTTCTTCAAACCGTTGATTTTCTACACGTGCTTGATGTTGTGCTGCTCGTATTTTTGGATATTCTGGATCGATCCAATTGTAGTAACTAAAAATAAAGAAAGCTATAATTACAGAATAAGTACTTACGGTTCTCAAACCTGATTTGATATCATGCAAAAGACTTACTCCTATATTATCTTTTAATTTTAGATTAAACTCAGACAAAATACTATAAGTTACAGCTGCTAATAAACAAAAAGTATTGACTGCAAAAGCAACCACATGTACGTCATCGTTGTGATTATAGCCAAGCATTACAATTACTAATTCAAAAAGGATATAAATTGCAGCAGCTACTATTCCTATCTTATATGTTCTATTCATCTTATCTTATTTTATTCTGAATCTAAAAGAGGTTTAGTAAGCTCTTTCGTTTTTTCCTTCTACGTAATTGATAAAAGCTTTATTTACAACTTTATTTCCCCCGGGAGTAGGGTAGTTCCCCGTAAAGTACCAATCTCCTTTGCTGTTTGGAATTGCTCTGTGCATATCTTCAACTGATTGATAAATGACTTCTACTTCGGCATTAATACTACTGTGTGTTAATAATTCAGCAATTTTAGTACTTATTTCTTCATCCGTAAAGGGAGCATAGATTTCTTTCACGTAATTTATAACTTCTTCTTTTGGTAAGTTTACTTGGGCTAAAGATTTCTTATAAACGTCATCTATTACACTTTCTTTATTGTTGTCTTTTAATAGTTCGATAGCTGCTTGAAAAGCAATAAAGTCTCCTAGTTTCGCCATGTCTATTCCGTAGCAATCTGGATATCTAATTTGTGGTGCTGAAGAGACTACTACAATTTTCTTCGGCTCTAATCGGTCTAGTATTCTAATTACACTTTGCTTTAATGTTGTACCTCTTACAATTGAATCATCTAGGATTACCAAATTATCGGTACCTCTATTTACAGATCCGTAAGTAATGTCATAAATATGCGTAACCATATCGTCTCTGGCATCATCTTGTGTAATAAATGTTCTCAATTTAGCATCTTTTACCATTACTTTTTCGGCTCTAGTTCTAACCGAAAGTATGCTTTCTATCTCTTCTTCTTTTGGGTTTTCACCTAAAGCTTTAATTTGAGTTAATTTTGTTGTGTTTAAATAACTTTCGACTGCTTTTAGCATTCCATAATAAGCTGTTTCTGCTGTGTTTGGAATAAACGAAAAAACGGAATTTTTTAAGTCATAATCAATTGCTTTTAGAACTTTAGGAGTAACTATTTTTCCTAAATCTAAGCGTTCTTGATAAATGTCTTTGTCTGTTCCTCTCGAAAAATAGATTCGTTCAAAAGAACATTGCATTTCTTTTAACTTTGGCTTTACTTCTTTTTCTACAACAGGACCATTTTTTGGAATCATTAGTGCGCTACCAGGCGTAACTTCATTTATGTCTTCCCATTTAATACCAAATGCTGTTTGAATAATCGGACGTTCCGAAGCGACAACTGTTACTTCGTCATCATCGTACCAAAAAGCCGGTCTTATTCCGCTTGGATCTCTAAGTACAAATGCATCTCCATGACCTAATAACCCAGCCATAACGTATCCTCCATCCCAGTCTAAAGCAGATTGTTTTAAAATGTCTTGTAAATCTAAATTTTTTGCTATTAAATCTGATATTTCAATGTAGCTTTTGCCTTCTGCTTTGTATTTGTCAAATAGTTGTTGATTAGCATCGTCTATATAATGACCAATTTTTTCCAATATTGTAACCGTATCAGATTTTTGCTTTGGATGTTGACCAATATTTACTAAAATATCAAAAAGTTCATCGACATTAGTCAAGTTAAAATTACCTGCCAAAGCAAGGTTTTTTGTCATCCAGTTGTTTGTTCTTAGAAATGGGTGGCAGTTTTCAATACTGTTCTTTCCATAAGTCCCATAGCGGAGGTGTCCCAAAAATAATTCTCCTGTAAATGCTTCATTTTGCTTTAGCCATTCTACATCATTCAGTTTTTCTGGGGCTGTATTTTCGAGGGCTTTAAATCGTTTGTTGACATAGGAGAATAAGTCTTGAATCGGTTTTTGAGCAACACTTCTGTGACGACTAATGTATCTTGTCCCAGGATTCATATCAAACTTAATGTTAGCAATCCCAGCTCCATCTTGTCCTCTATTGTGTTGCTTTTCCATTAGCAAATACATTTTGTTTAGCCCATAAAAAGCTGTTCCGTATTTTTTTTGATAAAAGGCTAGCGGTTTCTTCAATCTAAGAAGGGCAATTCCGCATTCGTGTTGTATAGCATCACTCATATTTTGCAAAGATACTCAAAACAACTTATTTTTAAGTTTTTTTATTTGTTATAAATGTTAAATCACTGTAACCTTATCTAGAATATATAAGTAAGCTTTAAAGTTCTAATTTAATAGACTAAAACTGATTAATTATTTGGTTTTAGTCTGTTCTAAAAACCTTTTACTATGAAGATTAAAACAATCACGATTATTAGTTTAACGATTTTATTCTTAATGTCTTGTAGTGCGACCAAAAAAGCTCCAAGAAAATGTGACGGAAAAAAAGGAATTCGAACAAATATGGGGACAATGTAGTGGTTTGTTTCAAAAAATAATATACATTTGAATATAAATTATTAAACCCAAATAACGAACTGAATTGAATTTCAACGCATTGTAATTTGCTTTGTGCAGAGTTTGAATTAGTTAAATAAAACCAATTTTAATGAAAAAAGTATTTTTTAGTTTAGCAATAGGAGGTTCTATTGCTTTTTTATCATCTTGTGGAGGTGAAACAAAACATGAAGACAAACACGAAAATCATGCACAACATGATACGCATACAGAAGAAGCAAAAGCAAAATGTAGCTATAAAATTGATGCTAAAAGTGTAAAGTTGAATTGGACTGCGTTTAAATTTACTGAAAAATCTCCAGTAGGTGGAACTTTTGATGCAATTGAACTTGGAGGACTTGTAGAAGCAGAAACAAAAATTGAAGCCTTAAAAAATGCGACAATTTCTATCTATACTAATTCGGTAAATTCGAGTAATGAAGGTAGAGATGTAAAAATAAAAAATAGTTTTTTCGGTACAATGAATAAAACAGTTATTCTTACTGGAGCTATAAAATCGATTGAAGGAGAAGATGCTGGAAAAGCGATTATTGAAGTAACAATGAATGATGTGAAAAAAGACCTAGATTTTGATTGGTCAATTGATGCTGAAAACATGATTACTTTTAAAACTGAATTATCGGTTAATGATTTCAATGCTACAACATCTTTAGACGCTTTGCATGAAGTTTGTTCAGAAAAACATACAGGTACAGATGGAGAAAGTATTTTATGGCCAGAAGTTCAAGTTAAAATTTCAGCACAAATTGTAGAAGATTGCAAATAATATTTGTTTTATGCTTATCCGCCTCTTTCCCCAAAGAAAGATAAATTTTGAAATTTGTCCGTAATTTAAACGGCCTTTAAATGGATATGAATATAGAACAAAATGAAAGTTTAGAGAGATTGGCTAGCTCCG
>WFNC01000515.1 GCA_015488785.1 Flavobacteriales bacterium
ATTAAGCAATTATGTTAAAAAGTAAATTAATTTTGAACACACATGAATTAGTTTTTTCATATAATTAAAAATTATTTTTGAGTTGAAAATAGATAAAGGTATGAAAATAGTTCTAAAGAAGTTAAACAATTAGATTAACAAACCTATAAATTAAAGTATGATTTATCCTTTACATGAAGTTTTCTCAAAGTTTCAAAATACGATTAAGTCTTCTGATTTAGATGGAATAAAAAAGTCAATAAAGAACTTCATGAAGTTTGAAAAAGTTGATTTTGTTTCGGTAGTGGCTGCTCAAAAAAAAGAAATGTTTGTTTATGAAAACAACATTAACCTTAATTTTGGAGCTAAAACCCCTTCTAGCATTTCTATTTCAGAATCATTACTTCCTTGTCAAGTTGCTTCAATTAGTCAGGTTGATGATAAGCTTACTGAATTATTATTAAACTCTAAGATTAAACCATTTGATTTGCAATTTGTATTGGTGTTTAATGCTGAATTAATAAAAGGAGATGTAAGGACGCTTGTAAGAAAGATATCATTAGTAAAGTCGGATGAACAAGGTATTCCTGAATATGTCTTGGTTACTTTTCTTGATGTTACAAATACTTCAAAGTCGAGTCAGGTGAAAAGTGATCTTCGCTACGAAAAATTACCTAAAGATCAACAGGTGAAAGTTAATCAGTTCGAAAAAGATGTCGAGTCTATTCTAAAAGAAAAAGTTTTATTAACCAAAAGAGAAAAAGAAATTTTAAAAGTTATCTCACAAGGGAAAACAAGTGAAGAAATTGCGAAAGCTTTAAATATTTCAAAAGCAACAGTCGATACACATAGACAAAATATGCTTAGGAAATATGATGTTTCTAATGTTTTAGAATTGCTTCAAAAGTGCGTTTTAGATTGATTATTTAAAAAATAACTATTTTTTAACAATTTTAATTTAATATTTTTTTCTTCTCTACAGAAGAGATATTCGTGTATTTAATTTATCAGTTTTGTCGTGTTATTTTATAGGCGAGTCTCTGAAGGTAGCTTTGTAGGTCGATTGATATGGTTTGTTTAGCTTGTTTTTATTGTTGTTTGTGTGTTTTATGTATTTCGGGTAGTGTAGTTTGTTTTGCTTTTATAGAAGTCAATCTACCTAGTCTAGATGTCTATAGATAAACATATTACCAGTTGGAAATAGTGTTTATACTGATTTATGACTACGTGTAACTTGATGTTAAAATGTATATTTGCGAATTAATACTGCCGAAATGTTAAAATACATTAATATTAAGACGGTTTATTTTTCTACCTTATTATTGGTAGAATATGCATCTTACACTTGGGTTTATGTTAAATAAAATATATTATATTCTTATTGTTACACTTTTATTTTCTTGTTCTTCAGAAAATAAAGAGGAAGAAGTTGTTGCAGATGTTACAAGCCAATTTGCATCGAATAATGAACCTTGTAATCCCCGTTCTAATTCTAATTATATAGGAGATATAAAAACTGGACAAGTAGGTATTATTTCACTAGGGGTAGCTTTACCCGATTTTTCAGAACTTTCAAAGTACGATATTAAGACAGTAGATCAAATTGTTCCTTTAGAAGATGGAACAGAATCATCACAAAAAGTACATCACATTTATTATAATATGACAGAAGTAATGTTTATAGAATCGTCAAAAGATAATTTAGATGTTGTCAGTTCAATCACAACATTCTCTCCTTCATATTATTTAGAGAATTGTATTCATGTAGGTTCAACAATTGAATCTTTAAAAAGCAAATATCAAAACTTTGATGTGATGCTAAACTTTGATGATAATATGATTTATATAATAAGTCTAGAAAATCCAAGTATCATATTTATGTTAACGGTAGATAATTTACTAGATCATAAAAAAGTAAGCGAAATAGATGGTCAAACATCGATGAGTAATTTAAATCCGAAAGGAACAATAGTAAGTATAAGAGTCAATAATTAAAATAAGTAAACAAAAGAGTGAAAGTTATGAAAGGAAATTACAATTTACAGGGGGCAGGCAAGCTACTTGCAATGATGTTTGTGCTGTTTAGTCTTTTTGGAAATGCCCAAATAGACAACAATAGGTATAAGATAAAGATTTTCCCAGAACAATTAAGTACTTGTGGTGGGGCTAATGATTCGTATGAAGTTGTTAAGGTGTTAGGTAAAAATGCATCTTGCCACGATTTTAAAATAACTTTTAGTTTGCCTTCTGGAGTTGATTATGTTCCTGGAACTTTGGTTATCGTTAATCAAAATGGGTCTGGAGATTTTATCTTAACAGAAGAAAATATTTCAGATTTAAATCAACCTATTTTTGGAGTTAAAAGACCCGCAGATGCTAATTGGGCTGTTGCAGATATGGTTCGCTTTAAATTTAAACGTACTGCTGGTTGTGAAGCTGTTGCTTTTCTTAATAGTGGAGGTTTATTTAAAGACAAACATACTATAAATTTTATTGATGCTGGAGGAGCAAATACAGCTGAGGATTTAGATGAGTCGGTATCTTCTTATTCATTATTAGCAGCTTCATTAAGTATTCCTTCAATTCCTACTGTAAATGCAAATGTAGGGCAATCATATACTAGAAATATTACGTTAGCTCAAGGTGGAAATGGATGTACAAGCACATTATCTTATTATGTAGTTGTTGGTTCTGATGTTGATGATGTTTATACATTGTCATATGGAGGTTCTGTTTTAACACCTGCTTCAACAAATGGAGATACGTTATTTTATAATATAGATTTGACTGCTGCTCCATTTCTTTCAGTTGGAAATGCAGACGGATGTTTTGATAATGGCGAATTAATCGTTTTTGAAGAGTCATTTAGAGTTGACGAGTGTGTGAATACTTCGATTAAGCATCATGCATTTTGGGGATGTAGCTCAAGTGAGTCATGTCAAGCTGCTCAACCTCAAACAGGTTCTTTAAATTTTGGAGCAAATGTTCCAGATATTGCTGTTACTAGAGTAGGTTCTGGAAATACAGAATTGTGTAATTCAATTTCTTATACGGTGAAAATTGAAAATACTAATACTAATGTTGGTGCTATGGCATTAGATGTTAACGTAAATCTTGGATTAGGGCATAATTCCTCTCCGATTTCAACAGCATCATCAAATCCTTTATGGGCGTTTGATCACCAAGGAACACGAAATGTTTCCAACTTTAGATTTGGGGCAAATCCAGCTTTTACACCAGACAATTACGCTAGTACCTCTTATCCAACTTATGGATCTGGTAATACTTTTATTATACCTAGTGATTTTTTTGCTACGGATCCTGATGGACCTGGAGGATTTGAAGATTTAGATAATGATGGCTTCTTTGATGATTTGGCTCCGGGAGCTTCTACTGAAGTTTCTTTTGATTTTGCACTTTCACCAAAATCAAATTGTGGTACAGGTCGTTTTGATTACATGGTTTGGGAACATACTTATTTTGATGTGTTTTTTAAAGATCAGTGTAAAAACGATCGTTTACCAGAACGTATTGATTTAAATTATTTTAATATTATAAGAGATTATGGTGTAGTTACAGAATTAACAATGCCTACTGATTTAGAAGATGGAGATGATTTTACATTAGGTTTTAAATCTGATTTTTATGTTGGTGGTTCTGGAGCTCCAACTTGTAATGGTAATTCAATGGTGTCTTCTGATCCTTCATCTGTATGGTCTGTTTCCATAACAGTACCTTCAGGAATGACTTTAGCAGCAGGAGCTTCTGCTGATTTTACACAAACTGGCACTACAATTACTTATGAAACAACAAATATTTCAGGACGTATTCAACAGTTAATCGAGTTTCCTTTACACTTTAGTTGTGGTGCAAATGGACCAATTACGATTCCTTATACAACGCATTATTCATGTAATGGAGGGGTTTGTTTTGATCAAGATATACATTGTGGTTCGATTAATACCTACGCACATTGTCCCGGTAATTGTGCTGGACCTAGAATTATTGGTTTCGATGCAAATAGAGTCAATGCAGGTTGGACAGATGTAACGATGACAAGTTTAGTAATATTAGACGAAAATGTACATGAAACTAAAAAATACTTAGCGGGAGATACAATGAGAATTGTAGCCAAAGCAGTTGTTAGTAACGCGAGTTTAAATAATTTATTTTTAGATTTAGAATATCATACAGTCTCTGCTGCTTATGGAGGGGATAGTATAATTTCTTTTGTAAATGGTAATATATTAATTAATGATATTTCTAGTTCTTCTGTAACAGGACCTTTAACAGTAGCTCCTGTTGCAACAACAAATGGATCTACAAATCATTTATTGACATTTGATTTAACTTCATACCGATCTTTAGTTAGTCCAACTTATGAATATGGAGAAGGAAACGCATTAGACACTATAGAACTTGAATTGTTTTTTGTTTTTGATACTGATTTCCAAGATATTTACTATCATGAATTAACTAATTTAAGAGGAGAGTATTATTATTATAGTGATTTCCCAACAAATACAGTAAGAGTATCTTGTGATACTTATGGAGATCGAGCATATTATTCTCGTCCTAGAATTTATGGTTCTAATCAAACTCAAGGAACAAACGGATGTACGCCGAGTACAAATTATTTGTATTATACGCATAATATGTCTGTTGGTGATATGCATCCAGGTGAATACCGCCCTACTTCTCTATTCGATTCGCTAGTAGTTGATATTCCTGCAGGAGCAAGATGGAATGGTAATGTTAATGGATATTGGTATGGTTCTGAATTTACAAGTTCAGGAGATATCTACAATACTACGAATGGTAAAATAACAGCTACTGAGGTGAATGGTCAAGTAATTGTTAAACCAGGTCCAGGGTTTGTAAATACAGATCAATCAGCTTTATCTTATCCTAGATTTTACATGCACTTTACCGGAACTTGTACATCTGAAGGAACATCAAGTTTTGATTATACGATGTATTTCAAAGAGTTCGCTTATGCTAATCCAAATCCTACTTCTTTTACAAATACTTGTAATTTTACTTATGTTCAACCGACATTCCAATTTCAGTCTCCTTCTCCTACAGTTAGTGGTGAAGGCTTTTTAGCTGATTTAGATGTTGTGATTACAAATACAAGTCCACAGGATATAGATTATAACTGGATTCAAGTTACGCCACCTGCTACTTTTACTGTTACAGGAGCTTATAGTGTTGTTGGAGGTGTAGAAACTCCAGTTAATTATTATCAAGCAAATGGATTAACTTGGGTTGAAGCGGGGCAAGTAACTGCCTCTGGAAGTAAATCAATTAGAGTTAAAGGATCTTATACAGATTGTAGTAGTTTTGATGTTTTAGTTGAGCATGGATGGGATTGCTTAGGTTATCCAGGTTATCCTGACATGACGGTTGAAGCTGC
>WFNC01000516.1 GCA_015488785.1 Flavobacteriales bacterium
AGATGATATAACAATTCCTTTAAATAAGAATTAGAAAAGACAATACGTCGTTAACTACTTGATAATTAAGCTATCCCCCAATTCAAATAACGTTTATAATAATTTTAAAAACTGTTAATTCAGTAATTATCAATAAAAGAAAATTTTCAGGATGCTCTTTTTATCGTTTTATTTGAAGTTTCTAATCTCCTTTTTTAAACAATACTCAATAAAATTTGCTTTTGAAGTTCCATTTTTTTAGATTAATTTACGAAAAAAAAGGCAAAAAAACGGGTAAGCTACTTACATCGCACCGCTCAACCATCGACCCTTGCTACATTCCTGTCCTGGGGGATTAAATAGGAGCTGGTCGTGTAAGACTTACCCGCAACAAAAGTACTAAAGTTTTTTTGTTCTGCAATGTTTATTTTAAATTTTATTAAAAAACTTTTCCTGGATTTAAAATTCCCTTGGTATCAAACACTTTTTTTATTGATTTCATAAGGTTTAATTCTATTTCTGAAAAAGCGATACTCATGTATTCTTTTTGTACATATCCAATTCCATGCTCTCCTGATAAAGTACCTCCAAGGGAAACTGTTAATTCAAAAATCTCTTTTATTCCTTTTGGCAATTCATTTTTCCAAGCATCGTCACTTAAATTTCCTTTTATAATATTAATATGCAAATTTCCATCTCCTGCATGCCCATAACAAACTGAGGTAAATCCATATTTCTTTCCAATTTCTTTTACTCCTTTAAGTAAATTAGCTAATTCGAAACGAGGAACGACAGTATCTTCTTCTTTGTAAATTGAATTCGATTTGACTGCCTCTCCTACTCTACGACGAATAAACCATAAAGCATCTTTTTGAGCTTCACTTTCGGCAAACATAATTTCTCCTGCTTCAAATTTATCGACAACTTCGGCTATTATTTCACAATCTTTAAAAAGTACGTCTGTATTGTTTCCATCTACTTCTATTAGCAATTGGGCTTCTACATCATCCTCTATTTTTATTGTTGTTTCTTTTAAAAAATCTATCGTCCAAACAATTGCATCTCGCTCCATAAATTCCAATGCGGAAGGCGTGATTCCTGCTTTAAAAATTGCAGACACCGCTTCACAAGCTTTAGCAGATGACTTAAACGGAACTAACATTAATAAATTATGCTTTGGATAGGGTAATAATTTTAAAACGGCTTTTGTAATAATACCCAATGTACCTTCACTTCCCACCATTAATTGAGTTAGATTATAACCTGTTGAATTTTTTAAGGTATTGGCTCCTGTTTCAATAATGTCGCCATTAGGTAAAACAACTTCCAAATTTAAAACAAAATCTTTCGTTACACCATACTTAACAGCTCTTGGACCTCCCGAATTTTCAGCTAAATTACCACCAATAAAACAAGTCCCTCTACTTGCTGGATCAGGCGCATAATACAAGCCTTTCGCTTTACATTCTTCTTGTAATACTTCTGTTATAACGCCTGGTTGCACAATTACTTGTAAATTGTTTTCATCTATTTTTAGAATTTTATTGAAACGTTCCATTGACAAACCTATCCCTCCATAAACAGCTAAAGCTCCTCCACTCAACCCTGTTCTAGCTCCCATTGGAGTAACGGGCAAATTATATTCAAAAGCGAGTTTCATAATCCCACTAACTTCTGCTGTTGTTTGAGGGCGTACTACAACCTCAGGAGGAAAACTAAAATCTTCTGTTTCATCACTTCCGTATTTAACTCTTTGTTCTTCTGATTGATAGACGTTTTCCGCTCCAATTAAAGAAATTAATTTATCTATGTGCTTATTTGTTAATTTATTAAAATTCATTTTTTATCTTTGTAAAATTAAAGTTGCTAAAATACGCTTTATATATTATATAATGATGGAGATTCAAAATGTTTTACATATTCCTACTTATTATTCTGAATCAATAGAAAACGTTTCTGGATATGCAGTAAAAGAACTAATTGACAAAACGAATAAGAACAACATCGTCTTGTTTATTGAAGCGAAAAAAGATAGCAATATAATTGAAAGTTTTGTAAATACAGACGGTAACACCAAGGTTATTCACATCACTCACCCAATTGGAACGAATTATTTTTCTAAAACAAGAAACTATTTGAATAGCGTAACAACTGGACTCTCTAAACTTATCGATCTAGGTTATAAAATAGACCGCGTTAATTGTTATGATGCAGGAAAAAATATTTCTATAGCACTCAGGTACTTTGATTACGTACCTTGTTATTTATATGAAATGAACAATCAATTTTTGGATAGCAGTTTTGAAAATCAACGTCAGCGAAAGCAAAAATCAATTCTAAAAAATATAAATAAATTAGATCAAGTTTGGGTGAAAAATATAGAAATAAAAAAAGTCTTACTTACCAAAAACATAACACCACCAATAATATTATTAAATCAATAAACAATCATTATTATGAAAAAGACATTCACAATTTTATTCAGTTTAATTACCATAATCGGTTTTTCGCAAGAAAATATTAAACTAGAGAAAAAAAAGAAGCAGTTTTCTTTTTTTTGGGGATATAATTGGAGCGCTTACACTCCTAGTACTTTAACCATGCAAGGATCTGGGTATAATTATACGCTTCATAATATCTCAGCTAAAGATAGACCTTCTCCATTTTCTCCAGGTGTTTACTTTAACCCAACAAAACTTAGTATTCCTCAATTTAATGTTCGAATGGGGTATCAATGGAAAGAAAAATGGGCATTATCTTTTGGTTATGACCACATGAAGTATGTAATGGATTATGACCAAAAAGTTCCAATTACAGGAAGAATCTCAACAACTGATAACGGGAAATACATTGGGAATTATCAATCGGGAGATTCTATTGTTACTACTAGAGATTTCTTACGTTTCGAACATACAGATGGGTTAAATTATTTTACTTTCGAAATAAATAATGTAAATGAGGTTTTTAATTTGAAAGATGGGCTGTTAAAATTAGAGCTTAGAACAGGTTTAGGAATTGGTTTTCTTGTTCCAAGAACAGACGTTAGAATATTTGGAACAAATGGACCAAATATATTCAATTTCGCAGGTTATGGAACTTCTCTAAAAACAGAATTCAGACTACAATTTAAGAAACACTTTTTTCTACAAGCTACTGGTAAAGCGGGGTATATAAATATGCCTCACATTTCTACGACAAGAAATAAAGCGGATAAAGCAAGTCAACATTTTGGATTTATAGAAGGATTTTGGGCTATTGGCACAAACTTTTACCTTTAATTAAAGGCTCAGCCAAGTTTAATCTAGGTTGTTCTAATTTAGAAATGGATCCAAGCTTATTGTTTATTTTTTTTGTAAAATGTACAACGTATTGTGTACAATATTTTTTATGAAAAACTAAATTAACACCAATAAGGTATTGAAATGGTATAACACCCCACTCCAAAATCAGTAGAGCAAAAAAAGCTAAAAGATATCTTTTAGCTTTTTTTTGACTATTTTTTAAATTTCATTTTCAAATATACGGCTAGATGATCTGAATATC
>WFNC01000517.1 GCA_015488785.1 Flavobacteriales bacterium
CCTATAGGTAATATTTCCTCCGGGAACGTGAGAAGCGAGAAAACTCGAACTAAAAACGAGTTGAGCTATGAATATTAAAGTGATTATTATTATTTTTTGCATCATTATTATTTTTTATAGACCAAATATACTATTTAAGTAAAAAAAACACCTTTATTAATCTAAACTTTATTAACAAAATCGTTTTAAAACCTAAGTTTACATCTACTTGACGAAAATTAAATAACAAGGTTGCCTTTATTTAATAAAAACTTTACCTCCTATTGAAGAAACAATCACACCTTCTGTAAAGCCTAATCTTTTCAGTTCTTCTAAAAGATTATTAGCTTCTTTTCTACTCTTAAAAACTGAAGAGGCATAAAGATTAATCCCATTCACTAATATTGGAGTCGGTTCAACGCTTAATTTAGATAATAAAGCGCTATATTCATCGGTCATAAACTTCTCTACCATTCCTATCTCTACCAAATACCTTACATCATCTTGATTATAATCTTTAGGGATTGTTTTTAGATTTTGTTTTGATAAAACATTGATTTCTTTAGCTAAACTTTCTTTTGGTTGCATTGCTTCTAGAGCTACAATAATAGGTTCTAAGACTTCACTTTTAGTTGATTCTGTATTTAATGAATCTTTATTTACATTACCAATCGTATCTACAGGCTTTTCATTTACGGTTAAACTTTTGAAATTAAAGAAATTTGCTCCATCTCCAAAATTAATTTCTTTTTTTCCTTCATAAAAAGTAAAATCAACGGTGTATTGCTTAAACCCGTCAAATTGGATCAAAAACTTATCTTTATCAATCTCGAAACCTTCTCCAAACACATTGTTTACTTTTACTGTAAAATAACCAGCTTGTGGAACATTGATGACATAATGTCCGCTTTGATCTGTTAGCGCAGCAAATGTTTCTCCTTTTTCATTTACAGCCTCTACTCTAACTCCATTTACATTAACCAATCCTTTATCGCTAAACTCATCTCTTATTAAAGAGACAAGACCGTTTACTTGGTAGCTTTCGACGTAAGGAATATAGTAATCCATATCTTTAACTATTTCTATTTCTTGCTCATCTCCTTTTGCATTATAAAGGTTACCTAGATTAAACAGCGGTTCAAACTTTGCTAAATACGCTCCTTGTGGTACATCTGTTAAAGTAATTTCTCCTTTTGTATTTGAAACCAATTCTTGCTCTCCAAAACGAATAAAACCTTTACTTCTTCCATCTCTTATTTTTGACAATTGAAGTTTAATATTAGAAAGTAAAGGTTCTTCTTCTCCCCTAACACCATCTCCGTTCATATCATTAAAACAGACAACATTCACATCATAATATTTGATTCGTGGTTGCGGAATATCAAATGATTTTTTGACTCCAACATTCATACTGAAATTTCGATGAGTAATAACTCCTTGCGTATCTTCATCTACACTATTCGTATATAAATTAGCCCTAACATTCGAAGACCAACCGCTCGGCAATTTAAAATTAAGCCTTGTACTTATCACAAAATTTTGACGATTAGACGGTAATCTTAAATAATAGGTGAAGTAGTTATTCCAATCAATATTCTTACCATAAAAATGTTTTGTATGGTATAATCTCGCTTGAACAGTTTCGTAATTTATAGGTTCGTTTTTCTTAAAAAAAGCTTCTCCAACAAAGAAATTTGGACCATAGATGTAATTGATATTTGCACCCATATTTCTATTCAGGTAACTTAAGCCTAAATTTATAGCGGGCAGCTCTCTAATTATTTTAGTTGGATTCAACTTATCTTTAAAATAGGTATATCCCAGCGACAAGCTAGGTGTCAACATTTGAAATTCGTCAAATTTTATTCTAGACAAAACAAATAAACCTCCAAAATAATTAGTGAAATTGGTTGTTGAAGTATCATTCTGAACCAATAAACGATTCAGCCCTCTCATCATTGGACCTGCTTCTAAAATAACATTGGGTTTTATACGATTTAGATAAGTCAACCTGTAAATACTTTGTTTATTATAAGATCCATTATAAAAGGGACTATATTTATAACCTGAAGTACTAACTGCGTTATGATTTCCAATTAAACTAATTCTACTTTTTTGATTGATAACGTATCTTAAATATCCATGAATTTTATTGGAAGGTCTTACTCTTATGAAATTAAACTGATCATTTCTAGTATTTCCACCAAATCTAAACTTTTTCCAAACACCTGTATAACTAGCCATATACGAAAAACCTTGTAAAGTAGAATCTTGAGCAATGCCTACGCCTTGATTATTATCAAAAACAGCATTGGTTCCCATTAATCCTATTCTAAACGTATGTTTCTTATTTAAAGAAAAAGCTGCACCTACCTCCGGAGAAATCGCTTTATAATAAATATATTGGTTATCCTCATACGTTACGCCAGCCCATGCTTTTACCGATTTTATTTTACGCTTATACATTAGAGAAGAACTCCAATTAGGATAGTATTTCCCTACAATATAACTCGCACTCAGTTCATCTGTTTTATTCAAATTATATTGAGCTTTAACTCCCCACCCTCTTATAGAATGCATTGTATTGTTATAAATCTCTCCCAATTCGGCTAAAATTTTATCGCGCCATTTGTACTTTAATCTAAACGTATAATTATTTGGATTATCAAAATATCCACCTTTTATATTTTGACCATAAAATAAATTTCTTGCTTGAAAAACATAATCTAAGTCATGTTCTTTTTTAAACAAAATTTGACCATAAGCTCTTGAATTTAACTTTGGTCGATTAGCTGATAATAAGTTATAGACATTCATTTCTACATTTAAAGGGGAAAAACGTTCTTGCCGATTATGAATATACTCATTGTCCAAATCCCTTACCCAAAGCATATCTTTTTTTACCTTATTATCACTTCCCGAAAATGCTTTAATTTTAATGGTCGATTCATCCCAAATTCGATTATAAAACTTTCGCTTGTCTTCTGTAATCTGAGACCTTAGTATTGTATAAGTATAAACAGTGTCTGTTTGTGGTGGAACTTTTACAAAAAAATCTTTTTTATCTTCATTCACTTCTAGCACATCCAATAAGCTTCCAACATCAAATTGAAGGTTAATGAGCTCCGGAGCATTTCCTTTATTCTTAATATGTACATCAAATTGAACCGTTTCAAAATACTCATTAAAATAAACCGTACTTTTTTCTAAATACATATCCCATTTAACTTTTAAAGGAATTCTAATATAAGCCGCTCCAGAATAATACCCTTCTAAAGACTCGAAAGAAGCATCAACCACATAAGCCATTCCTCCAATGGCTTCACGAGGAATAGAAATTCTAACAGGTAAACTTATAGACTCCTTAGCAGACAATACAATTTCCATAGATGGATTTGCAATTAAATGCCAGCCTTTGGGTATGTTTAGTCTAATTTTACCACTCAAATCCCTATCGGTTGTATTGGTGATTTTACAGACATTAAAGTAAATAGAATCTGAAGATTGTTCTACTTTATGCTTAATAAATTCTATTTCAACATCCCTAATTATTTTAAAAATAGAATCTTCTTTAATGAAATTATCAACAATAGACGAGGAATCATTGATCGATGTTGATTGCTCAACATTTAGCGTGTCATTCATTAATGAATCTGTTACAGACTCAACATCAGAGATACGCTCCAATGAATCGAGATGAACTAAAGAATCTTGATTTTGAGTAAAACCTAAATTCACTATAGCTAAAGCGAATAATATATGTAGAAAAAGATGTTTCAAAAATTAAATGGTTTTAATTTTTTTAATAATAA
Organism: Flavobacteriales bacterium; assembly: GCA_015488785.1. Taxonomy (GTDB): domain Bacteria; phylum Bacteroidota; class Bacteroidia; order Flavobacteriales_D; family Parvicellaceae; genus S010-51. Next base: position 3,792 of record WFNC01000517.1, read on the forward strand.
AGGAGCGTCTCGTGTATTTAAAAATCTGGAATCAGTATAATTTCAACTTCAATTGTATAATAGTCTGCTGTACTTCCTAAAAGACTACCATTTGCTATTCCACATTCATAACTTAAATTAATTTGATGTGTACTCGAATTTGCGGGTATATGTGCAGGATCAACAGTATTCATTAATTCATTGCCAGGAGTAATCGATAAATCTTGTAAACCGTTAAAAAAAGCGGTCGCCAAATTCCCATTAGCATCAGTAGCTTCAACTTGAATCACATTTAAAGGAAGAGAATTACCTCCTCCACCAACAATAGTAGGTTGAGATAAAAAGGATTGCATATCAATATGCCAACCAGTTAAAGTACCTCCAGATAAATCAGTCATAGAAATACCAAGTGTCGTTCCATCTTGAATTCGAATTCCATTTCTATACTTATCAATCGAATTAAAATTGAACTCTATATGAGAACCAATTAATGTTGTCAACCTTGCAGTATTATCTTGTGAAAATCCAACCAAATGAATTCCAGCGCAATAAATGACCAATAAAAATGAATACACTTTCGACATAAATAATTCTTAATACAAAGAAAATAAAAGAAAGGTCGATACAATGAAGCATCGACCTCTTTAAATTAATTTTAGCTAAATTTATAAAGAAGCTAACTCAAATAATACGTTTACAATATATCTATCTGGTGTTGGACTAGGATTTTGTTCTAGTAACACAGTAGCGTTCATTGTAGCAGGAGCAGCTCCGACTTCAGCGGTTCCACATCTCCAAGTAATTGTAAAGTCATTGTCTGTAATATCTCCAGCTGAAGAAGCTATATTTCCATTATCTGTAATCAATACAATAGGAA
>WFNC01000518.1 GCA_015488785.1 Flavobacteriales bacterium
CATAAAAATCAATCACTTTCTAAAATTAACTACTTTTACAAAAAAAACAATAATTTGCATGGCACTTACATTTGATTCATTTAATTTGAATTCAGCGTTTAACAAGACATTGAAAACAGAAAATTACGAAACTCCAACACCAATTCAAGAGGAGGTAATTCCTCATGTTTTAGAAGGGAAGGATTTGTTAGGAATTGCTAAAACAGGTTCTGGAAAAACAGCTAGTTATGTTTTGCCTATTTTAAATAAATTACAGCATAAAGGAGCTACAAAAAATAGACACATAGAAGTCTTAATTCTTGTTCCAACCAGAGAATTAGCGGTTCAAGTAGGAGAGGTTTTTAGTACTTTTTCGATAGATTTACCTAAGCGTATAAAAACTTTTGCTGTTTATGGAGGTGTTTCGATTAATCCTCAGATGATAAAAATGCAAAATGTAAATGTTTTAGTGGCTACACCTGGACGTTTACTTGATTTAATAAAATCGAAAGCAGTTCATTTATCTTTGGTGCAAACATTGGTACTAGATGAAGCAGATAAAATGCTAAACCTTGGATTTAAAAAGGAAATGGAACAAATTTTAGCGCTTTTACCCGAAAAAAGACAAAATTTACTATTTTCTGCAACGCTCAACAAAAATATAAAGCACATTAAAAAGTTGACGCTGATTGATCCTGTTATTGTAAAAATAGAGGAGGAAGATTTATCTTTAGATTCGATAGAACAATTGGCTTACGCCGTTGAACCAAACAAAAAAGGACCATTGTTGCGTCGCTTACTAACAGAATATAAAGGAAAGCAAGTTTTAATTTTTACATCATCAACTTATCAAGCAGATAATGTTTTTGATAAGTTGAGAAAAAACGGTTTCCAACCTTCGGTTATACACGGAAAGAAAAGTCAAGGAGCCAGGCAAAGAGTCTTGAATAATTTTAAAAATGGAGATTTAGAAATTCTAATTGCGACTGATTTAATTGGACGTGGGATAGATATCGACAAACTACCACTTGTTATAAATTATGAATTACCTCGATCTCCAAAAGATTATATTCATCGAATTGGTAGAACAGGTAGAGCAGGAAACAAAGGAGTTGCAATCTCTTTAATAACCCCAGAAGACGAACATCATTTCAATATCATTCAAAAAAAAATGAAACGAGAGGTAACTCGAGTTGAAAGTATTTAGAGCTAAAATATTTAGGGTGTTTATAGGCACGGGAACGACATTTAAAAAAAACGTAAATTCTCCCAAATTCTAAATCTATTATTACAGTATCATAATCTAAAAAAATGACTATCTTTGCATAGCATTATAAAGCAAAAAGAATGAACTTGAATACAATCGAAGAAGCTTTAGAAGATTTAAAGTTAGGTAAAGTAATAATCGTAATAGACGATGAGGATAGAGAAAATGAAGGTGATTTTATTACTGCCGCATCTAATATAACTCCAGAAATTATAAATTTCATGACCAAGCACGGTCGTGGATTAATTTGCGCTCCACTTCCTGCAAAAAGATGTGATGAGTTAGGACTGGATTTAATGGTGACAAATAATACCGTTTTACATGCAACTCCATTTACTGTTTCTGTAGATTTAATTGGAAATGGTTGTACGACTGGTATTTCTACAAGTGATCGGTCTAAAACAATTCAAGCGTTAGTAGATCCAAGTACAAAACCAGAAGATTTAGGTCGCCCCGGGCATATTTTCCCCTTGAGAGCTAGAGACGGAGGGGTTTTGAGAAGAGCAGGACATACCGAAGCAAGTGTAGATTTAGCAAGGTTAGCAGGTCTAGAGCCAGCAGGTGTTTTGGTTGAAATACTAAACGAAGATGGTACAATGGCTCGTTTACCAGAGCTAAAAGTAATGGCTAAGGAACATGACTTAAAAATAATTACCATAGAAGCTTTGATTCAATATCGTATGAAGCATGAATCTTTGGTAGAAGAAGTAGTTGCGATTAATATGCCTACAAAATATGGTGATTTTAAATTAAAAGCATTTAAAGTTCCGACAACAGGAGAAGAACATTTAGCGATAATAAAAGGAGAATGGGAAACCGATGAACCTGTTTTGGTTCGTGTACATTCGTCTTGTGTAACTGGTGATATTTTAGGTTCGCTTAGATGCGATTGTGGTCCTCAATTAGAGGAAGCTTTGCAAAATATAGAAAAAGAAGGCAAAGGTGTAGTCCTTTATATGAATCAAGAAGGAAGAGGAATTGGTTTGATGAATAAACTAAAAGCCTATAAACTTCAAGAAGAAGGTTTTGATACTGTAGAAGCAAACGAAAAGCTTGGTTTCTTGGCAGATTATAGAGATTATGGAATAGGAGCTCAAATATTACACAAGTTAGGTGTAAGTAAAATGAGGTTAATGAGTAACAACCCTAAGAAAAGAACAGGTTTAGTAGGGTATGGGTTAGAAGTTGTAGAAAATGTGCCGTTAGAAATAACTTGTAACATTCACAATGAAAAGTACTTAAAAACAAAGAAAGAAAAAATGGGACACGATTTGAAGTTGTAATTGTGGTGCGTTTTTTGGTTAATGCTTTCGTAAATAAATAAAAGTTATGTTAAAAAAAGCACTATTAATACTAAGTCTTGGAGTTATTCTTTTTTCTTGTGAAAAAGAAAATTCAGACGATGTAAATCAAGATCGAATTCATACCGTATATGAACTTGTTTACGATAAAAACGATAATCAAACAATAGCCTATTCTTATTTTACTTTTGGAAGTTTAACAGGTACACCTTTAGAAATTAATTCACCAAGTAAAGTGAAGTTTGATGGGAATGATATGGAAGAAAAAACACTTCCAGTGATGCATTACGAAACAGAACAAAGTGGATTTCACAATACAGGAAGTTTTTACTTTAAAAATGCAGATGGAAATGAATTTAACAATTCAGTTACTTACTCAAGCTTAGACTTTTCGGTAGATTCAATTCAGCGAAATGCAAATTATAATTTAGTTTGGACAGGTACAGCTTTACAACAATTTGAAGAAGTAAAAATAAAATTGAAAAACGCAAACGATGAATACACGTATTTTTCGACAACCGCTGTTAATTCGCATTCCATTTCGTTGCCAACAAGTAAATTAACCTTACTAGAATCAGGACAATATACGATACAGTTAGTCAGAACAAAAAACTTAATCTTGCAAGAAGGATCTAGTGCGGGAGGGGGAATTTTCGGAACATACAAAACATTAACAAAAACGGTTTATCTTAATTAATAGAAC
>WFNC01000519.1 GCA_015488785.1 Flavobacteriales bacterium
ATTTTATGCAGGTGGTAAAGTTTTTAAGTTACTGGTGTTTAATAAATTGACTCGTCTTACTTCTTGTTTTTCTTTACGTAAAAAAGCCGTTAACTTTTAAAGTTAACGGCTTTTTTATTTTCAATTGTATTTAGGGTCAATCAATTTTAGATCTGATATTTACTTAAATTTTCTTTCAATTTTCTTTCTTGTCAAATCAATTTTCTTTTGAGTTGATTGAAGTTTTAGTTTTTTAGCATCAAGTTTTAATTGAGCTTCTGTCGCTTTAACTTCAGCAATTTTACCCTTAGCAATTTTCTTGTCTAACTTAGATTGAGCATTGTCAATTTTTTTCATTTGATCATCAAGCTTAGTTTGTTTAGCTTCTACTTTAGCAGTTGCTTTTTCATACTTTTCTTGAAGTTTTTTTGCTTTAGCTGCTTCCTTTTCCTTTTTAGCAGCTTCTTTCGCTTCTGTTGCCGCTTTCTTAGCCGCTTCTTTTTCATTCTTTGCTGCCTCTTTCGCTTCTTTTGCTTCTTTATCAGCTTTAGTTTTTACTTCTTTCGCTTTTTCTTTTTCTGCCTTCAATTTATCTTTTTCCGCATCAGCTTTTTCCTTTGCTTCCTTCTCTATATCTTTCGCTTTAGATTTCGCTTCTTTTTCAGCTTTACCAGCTTCTTTCTCAGCGTCTTTTTTCATCTTGTCGGCTTCTTTTTGAGCAGCTTCTTTTGCTAGTGTTTCTTTTTGTTTCGCTAAGTTTTCTTTTCTAGTCTTTTCGTCTTCAGCTCTTTGTTTAGCAGCTTCTTCACGTTGTTTTTTAGCTTCCATAGCATCTTTTTGACTTTGAGCTTTAGCTTCGTCAACTTGCTTCATTGTTTGCGTTGCTTTGTCATTGCTAGCTTTTGCTTTGTCTGCTTCTTCTTTTGCTTTTTTAGCTGAATCTTCTGCATCTTTTTTTAGATTTGCCGCTTCTTTGGCTTTATCATCTGCATATTTTTCTGCTTTTTCTTTAGTTGCGACGGCTTTCGCTGCATCAGCTTTCGCTTTTTCAGCTAGTGCTTTTTCTTTTTCTTCAGCGTTTGCATAAACTTTTTCTATGTCATTTCCTACATTTATAGTGGAAACTGTTGGCATATTGACAGTCATTTTTTGTAAACTAACACTAAACTTACTTTTTTCATTAAGTAATGCATTTTGAAATAAAATTGTTTGAAACCCAGTTTGAGCTGTTTTTATTTCAACTGATTTACCATTATAATCTTCTAAACTGATGTTTGCAATACCTCTAGCATCTGTTTTTGCAGTAGCTAATTGTTTGTTTGCTTGAATGATTGTTACAGTAGCTCCTGGTACGGGAGTATTGTTAAAAGAAACGGTAACTTTTACAAGTGTAGCTTTAACTTCGTTTATTTCAATTGATGAATAATTTGTTTCGGTGTTTGCAGATACGGTTAAACTACCTATGAATGCTGCAAGTAAGATGATATTTTTTTTCATAATATGGTTATTAGTAATGTTGTAGTGTAAAGATAGATGATAAAATTGTGGTATTAAAGGTTTGAATACAGTTTTAACTTAGTTTTAAGAATAAATGTATCATTTTTATGATTTTCTTGCTTTTATAGTCCAAGTAAAATTAAATTTAGCTACAATTTCACCTTTTTTATTTTTCCCAACCATAGATGTCGGTATAACTTGTCCTTCTTTGGTTTCTATTGCTTCTTTTATTTTTTGTTTGATTAATTTTCCATCGTTGCAAGTGAATGTTGCTACGTCTGTTGATTTTTTTATAAATTCGGCTTGACAATCAGCGACTAACATCGAAATAGATGGTTTTTGCTTGTGTGTATATAAAATCATTAATGCTCCTGAAGACATTTCTGCTGCCATTCCCATTACTGCCCAAAAAGTAGATTGAAAAGGGTTCTTGTTCAGTCTTTTATAGGGTACAGAAATAGAACAATGTTCCTCGTCCAAACTTACAACTTTCATTCCAGAGAGAAACCCCATTGGCAACATTTTAAATAGCATAAGTTTAAACTTAAAGCTATTATTAAATGTTGTTTTAATATAATCGATGTGTTTTTGATTAAAATCAAATTTCATAATTTATTTCTTCTTTCCGTAAAATTTCTTTTTCTTACCATAAAACTTTTTACCACCATTTCGTTTAGAATTGGTTTTCCATTCAGGACCTTCTCCAAGCTCTTTTGGTAATTGTTGTTTCGGAATTTCTTTTTCGATTAATTTTTCGATATTTTTAAACTTGTACATATCGTCTTCATTAATCATCGTAATCGCTTCTCCTTTAGTCTCGGCACGAGCAGTTCTTCCGATTCTATGGACATAATCAGCAGCGTTTTTAGGAACATCATAATTGATTACTAAATTAATATCTTTGATGTCTATTCCTCTACTAATTACATCAGTAGCAACTAAAACCCTTGTCTTTTTGGTTGTAAAGTCTAATAAAACATCTTCTCTTTCTTTTTGTTCTAAATCAGATGAAATACCTTTTACTTGATAACCTTTTCCTCTCAACGATTTTACGATTCCATTTACTTTTCGCTTGGTAGAAGTAAAGATTAAGATACTATTATAGTTTTTCTTTGAATCAATTATACTTGCTAATAATGGCTCTTTTTGAGCATCGTAAGTTAAGTAAGCTGATTGAGCAATCGCTTCTGAAGGTTTTGATATGGCAATACTAATTTCAAATGGATTGGTTAAAAAGCGTTTGGCCAAATCTCTAATTTTTGGAGGCATTGTCGCACTAAACATCAAGTTTTGACGTTTTTCTGGTAAGAAAGAGATAATACGACAAATGTCTTCATAGAACCCCATGTCCAACATACGGTCGGCTTCATCAAAAATTAAATTTTCAATTGTATCTACATTTACACTTTTCATTATTAAGTGAGTAATCAATTTCCCAGGTGTAGCTATAATTATATCTACTCCTTGATCCATTGCTCTTTTCTGAATGTTCCAATCTCCTGCTTTTCCTCCTCCATAAAGACAAATAGATGTAGCTCCTGTAAAGTAGGCTAAACCTTGTATTTGTTGATCTATTTGTAAGGCTAGCTCTCTAGTTGGAACAATTATTAGTGTGCTTGTATGCTTGTAATTTTTTACAATAATTTTATTCAAAATAGGAAGAATAAAAGCTGCAGTCTTACCTGTTCCTGTTTGTGCGCAACCAATTAAATCATCTCCTTCTAGAATTTTAGGAATGGCTTTTTCTTGTATTGGAGTTGCTTTTTCAAACCCCATACAATCTAATGCTTCCAGCAAGTTTTCATGTAAACCTATTTCGTTAAATTTCATAAATATTAGTTATTATTATTTTATAAAAGAAAATAAGAGAATTTACTAAGCGTAAATTCTCTCATTATTTTTATTTTTTATCCTTTTAAGTAGTTCTCTAAGTAAGAAAAGTACTTTGTTAATTTTCCGTCTTTTGTTTCCGATGCTCTTTCAATTATATTATCGGGGTCATTTCCTCTCAACGGCTCCAAAACATGTTCGATAAACATTTTACCAAAACTTTCAGAGGCATCTTTTGGTAATTCACAAGGTAAATTGTCCACAGCCATCACACCTATAGCGTCATCGTCATAAAAATCGACTTCTTTTTCTGTTTTTGGGTTGTATCCATATAAAGGATCAGCAATAGTAGAAGGTTTTAAAGTTGAAGCGACAGCACAATCGATATCGCAACTAATGTCTGCTACAATTTTTACTTTCCAATCTTTATCTTTTGCATCTTCTCGTGTAAATATATATGGAGAATTACTGTCCCAATAATGACATGCAATATACATATCAGCTTCTTTAGCGTATTTCGGAAATAAAGAATGGTATCCTTTTGGATTCTTATAAAAGTCACTCTTAACCATTGGTTTTAAATCATCTCTTTCATAATAATCAGCAACATCTAAAACAGTGTAAACTGGTTCGTTAAATGTTTTGCTTAAAAAGTCAGAAGGAGAAACTTCTTTTATATCTATTTTTTCGATTACTTCCAAAGCTCCACCGCCAACTCTTCCTTTTCCTGTAATGACAGCTTTAAAGTTGTTTGGTAATTTTATTTTTGGTAATTCAGCTTCCATTTCAGCTCTATCGTCGCATTGATTGGCTGGTTTTAATTTGTAACTATTTGTTTTTAAACCGTATGCCAAAAATCCGTTGTAACATCCCACAATTCCTGCATATCTTCCAAAGGCAATTAAACGTTGCCCTTTGGCATTGGTAATAACTTCCCAATCGATTAATTGAATGTTTTTGTCAATTACAGCTTGTAATAAATCTCTGTTGTATTCTTGTTCTTTAAAGGTATGAGAAAAGAATATATATATTTTATTCGGAATCAATTCGTCAATTGGAACTTCTTTTACTCCAATCAAAATATCGCAATCACTAACATCATCTACCACAGCAACACCAAGTCTTTCGTAGGCTCTGTCTTCGAACTTTCTAATGTTACTTTTTTGAACATAAATTTCTACATCATCATATTTATCCAATATAAATTCGCATTGTTCTGGTGATAAAGCTACTCGCTTGTCTGGTGGAGTTTTTCCTTCTTTTATTATTCCTATCTTCAACATGTGTAAAATTGTTTTAGTTTAGGGTAAAAGTAATGAGATTAACTGATATTTAATAGCGAATGAGCAACTTATTTTTCTTTAAGTGGATCATTATATTTTGTTTTGAACTTTTTACTTGTTCTAACATCAACATCTTTCAAATATTCCCATCTTCCTTTCCTCCAAACAAATGCATCAAAACTCAAATCGGTTACATACCAATCTTTTATTCCTTCCAGTTCTGGCGAAGTAGGAGAGAGGTGGTCAAAGATGATATAATCTTCTTTTTTTATTTTTTTATATTTTACAGACATATAGGTGTCTTGTTTGTATTGAAAAATGACTCTCCTTTTTATTTTTTCGTCATCAATTCTAAATATAGGATCTCCAAATTTCACTTTTTTGTTGCCACTAAACTTCATGGTTTCAATAATCTTTTTGTTTGAAGAGATATCATTCCCATCCCAAGCTAAGAGGGTATAAATTGTTCTACCTCCTTTTTTAACAGGGATAATTTTGTAGTATAAAGCTCCATACCATTTTTTGTCTGTATATTGAGTGTACTCAGGATTTCGAGCATATTTTGATTTGTCTTTACAGTCAATTATGTAATAATTATCTTTCCTTTTGTCGTACTTCATTATCAAACAATAGTACTGATGTTCTCCATATTTGTTCAACTCTAAATTCCAATTAAACATCCTAAACACTCCATCAGGTGATTTCATAGTTCCCATTTGTTTTCCTAATTTTTCAAAAGGATAATTAAATGATTTACTATTTCTAATCAATACGTAACTAAGTTTGTCTTTGAATTTTTTATTATAAAACTTTTTATTGGTTTCTGTTTCTTGCGCTCTTGCTTTCTCTAAAAAATAAATTAAAGAGTCTTCTGCTACTTTCATGTTAGAAGCAATGGATTGCGCATTATGATTATGCACAATAAAAATCAAGAAGAGGAAAGAGATAATGAGTTTCATAAATATATGTTTAATGTTTTGAGTCTAGCAATTATTTAACCAAAAAAAACACCGTATTGAACAATCAAATACGGTGTTTTTAAATATAAGTTTCAATATTTCTAACCTTAAAGATGTAAGGTTTCTTTTTTTGCTAATAGTTCAGCTTCTGTTTCTACAACATCTTCATCATCAATACAACAATCTACAGGGCATACTGCCGCACATTGTGGTTCGTCATGAAAGCCTTTGCATTCGGTACATTTATCAGGGACGATGTAGTACACGTCCATATCTATAGGTTCGTTTTCTGCATCTGCATCAACAGTTTTCCCGATATTAGAACCTGTAAAACTACCTTTTAAAGATGTTCCTTCAGAAAATTTCCATTCTGCTCCACCTTCATATATCGCATTATTAGGACACTCAGGCTCGCAAGCTCCACAGTTAATGCATTCGTCAGTTATTATAATTGCCATAATTGTAATTCATTAAAATATAAGACTACAAAGATAACATCTTATTTTTTAAAATTGTAAAAATGAATAATAAATATTTAAAGCTTTATTTCATCCAATTGGCGTATCCTAAACAAATTAATTGCCATAAGCAGGACAATGACCACCATGACCTTTTGAGGTAGATTTTGATGTACTGCAAGAAGCTAATCCGATTAAAAATAAGCTAATTAATGAGTAGATGTATATTTTCTTTTTCATAATTTTTATTTATATCATCAAAGCTATTCATAATCAAATACAAAGGGGATTGTTTATTATGTAGAAACACAGAAATAGGATGAAACCGTTCTATTTAAGGGTAGATGATTTTCTAAATATTTCGAAACATAGAATTTTACTCTAAAACAAAGAATAAGATAAAATCAAACAGTTATTCGGTTAACTTGCATGCTTAATTTTATGGTCTACAGGTTTTGGTGTGTTTAATGAATTTAAGAATCAAAAACTACATTGTACATAATACTTAGTACATTTTACAAAAAAAATATTAATCTTCGCTCAACATCCGTTGTCTATTCACCTCGTACATTACAATCGAAGCAGAAACAGCTACATTTAGCGATTCAATCGTCCCAAACATTGGTATTTTCACCCTATTGTCACACATTTTTAAGTATTCACTCGAAATGCCATTTTCTTCACTTCCCATAATTATTGCAACAGCTCCTTTTAATGGAGTAGTAGGCAACAAATTTTCAGTTTTCTCAGTACATCCCACAACCGAAACACCGTAATCTTTCAAATATTGAATTGTTTCTTTCAAATTATGCTCAATACAAACAGGTATTTTATTCAAAGCCCCAGCCGAAGTTTTTACCGCATCAGCAGTCACCAAAGCAGAACCTCTCGAAGGCAAAACAATAGCATGCACACCATTACATTCAGCACTTCTCGCTATAGAACCCAAGTTTCTAACATCGGTAACTCGATCTAATATATAAATAAAAGGAGATTCCCCTTTTTCATAAATATCGGGTATAATTTGATCCAACGGTTGGTATTCAATCGGCGAAATAAAAGCAATAGCTCCTTGATGATTTTTACGTGTAACGCGATCCATTTTTTGAGAAGGAACTTTCTGAATCGTGATTTTTTCACCCCTCAAAATAGTTTTCAATTCTTCCATCAATTCACCTCTTACGCCATTCTGCAAAAGTATTTTATTGATTGTTCTCCCAGCTTCAATAGCTTCTATAATTGATCGTATTCCGAATAAAAAATCGGTATCTTTTTTCTTGTTATTATTATCTCTGTACATATTATTCTTGTTGAATATTTTGGGCGTGACCTAAAGGTCGTGCTATCCACTATATCTTTTTTGCGAAAAGCAAAAAAGGATGCCGTTTCTATCACTCACGCAAATTTACGATTAAATTCGAGTATTGAAA
>WFNC01000520.1 GCA_015488785.1 Flavobacteriales bacterium
CCTTATATTTTTAACATTTAACATACTGACGTGAGTATTTGGAGTCGTTGATCCATCTGCCAATGGGTGAATGTCGGTTATAAAATCACAATCGGTAAAATAACTACTACTATTGTAAGCTGTATATGATAAAAAACTAACGTCTCTTTTGTTGTTTCTAAAGGTCGAATTTGTAGCTTGTATTCTTGCTCCTGTAGTATTCCAAATTGGATTTCCATTGCTACTCCTAGCATATAATGTTACTCCTTCGTAAGCGTTGCTTATTTCGGAATGGTTGTACATCCTTAAATAGCCTTGATTGTTCACCGATTGATTAGCGTTAGAGTTACCTTCTACTCTTACGCCTTCCCACATAACATTATTATTAGCATCAGCTGATAAAATGGTATTGTTTAAATACACCTTAGCTCCTTTTTCTATTATGAATTTAGCTCCCTGATCAAACAGGAAAGTCATACTATTGATATGTAAATTAGTACCTGTGGGGACTTTAATAAACCCAGTCACTTGAACACTTCCAGTTGCATTTGAAAAAGGATTACTTCCCACATTCCAAACTTGGTGTCCTGAATTAACAATATAATTATTTGCGCTAGCAAATATGCTAACAACTTCAAACAGCAGTAATAAACAGATTAGTATTTTTTTCATAGCTTTTATTTTTAAAACAAACTTAACTCAAAGACGTAAAAACAACTAGTATAAAACAACAAAATAGTCAACACAATTAATTAACGGTCATATTTTTAATTTTAACGGAGATAAAACGTCAAGAAACTTAAATTTAACGTACATTTAGCACTATGAATGTAGGCTACAAAATAAAACAGCTAAGAGAATTGAGGAATTATACTCAATCTTATGTCGCAGAACAACTGAACATAAGCGTAAGTGGATACGGAAAAATTGAGAGAAACGAAACCGATATTTCACTAAATCGATTAATGCAAATCTCTAAGATATTAGAAACAGACTTTAATACTATTTTAAATTTTGACAAGCAAAACATTTTCAACTTACAACACAACAATGTAGCAAATGCAATTGTTCAAAACCAACAAATTTTAGATAAACCTATAGACGAAAGGCTAAAGCAGTTAGAAAAAGACAACATAATATTAAAGGAGTCATTAAATGCGTTATTAAAAAATAGTGTACTATGAAATATGCCTTATTCATTTTTTTTTACATTTTATCAAATATAGTTTTTTCGCAAATAACTTTTTATCAAGATATATTTAAAGGAGGCGTCAGTTCCTATACCAAAGCCAATAATGGCTACGGCGTAGAATTTAACGACTCCCTTTATAGCGCCTCCCCCCTACCAAGTTCAACCTTAAGAAAAGCTTATTTATTTATCGTTGCTGTAGAAAGCGATTCAATCACAATCACTTTTGACAATAAAGAATACTTTATCGACAGTAATAACTCTATCTCTAACATCTTTTTTTCCACTCAAATTAATTCTAACATTAGAAACGCAAGTATCTATTGCGTAGATTTAACTGCTAACTTTTCACAAAACAATAATTGGCATAACCTAAATATTCCTGATTTCTCGGAACAAAGCCTATATTCAGGAACTAAGTTTTTAGCTAGCACATTATTTACCTCTTACAACGACTCTAATTTGCCTCAAATTTCAACGACCGCCATAATAAATAACCAAGACGTAAACGCTGTTAACATATACGAAATCAATCAATTGAATCCAATCAACAACTCTCTTCCTGTCGCTCTATCTGTTGTAGGTTCTTATTTTTGCCAACCATCGTGTTCTTGCGACGGCTCATACATAGATGTAAACAACAACAATTTAGGTTTATTGGTAGGAGACGAACCTAACGCTGCTCTTTCAACCTGTTCAGGTGTTTACAGCTGTTATTCTTATTACAATTCAACAATAAATAGTCTAGATAATGACATTCCAAATAGCTACATGAATGGAACAGATGCACTTGCTGATATAAAAAGCTATGTCAACTACGGAGACACTTCAGTATCCGTAAAATTCACATACCAATCTCCTAACAACCCTCAAGCAAGCCCTTTAACCAACCCCATACGCTACATATCTCTAGCCTACTCCACCAAATGCGACACGCTCAAAAGTTACCTTACCACAAGTGATACTACAATTTGTGCAGGAGAGTCTTTGGTTTTGCAAGTTGGTGGGTTGGAGCAGTATAGTTATGCTTGGCGGTATAGAGGAGAAGTTGTAAGTACAGATACAGCACTTAGCATAGCGCCAGAACACAACAGGCTTTATAGCATATTGGTTAGCGATACAAATGGATGTAGCAAAACCGAAATCATAAATGTAAAAGTAAATCCAAAACCTAGTTTTGCAACTACGATAAGCAATGCAATATGCCCCAACAACAATGGTAGCATTGTGCTAGACAGTTTGCAAGGAGTAGCTCCTCCTTTTCGTTTCAAAAAAGACAATGGAAATTGGCAAACAGCACCCGTTTATGGTTATTTGCCACAAGGAAACTACAACATCAGCCTACGAGACACCAACGGCTGTATTGCGACACAAAACGTAACAGTAGAAAGTGTAAACAATAGCATTGCCGATTTTTCTTTTGCGAATCCTTTGCCTTTTGTCCCTACCGAAGTTGTTTTTGAAAACCAAAGTCAAAACACATCAGAATATCAATGGTTGGTCAACGGAGTAAATGCAGACAACACCGAGAACCTAGCGTATTTGTTTCAGCAAGAAGGAAGTTATCAAATTACCCTTATAGCCAGTCAACCCAATGGACTTTGTGTAGATACCATTACTAAAACAATAACACTTAATAGCGAATATTATTTTTACGTCCCAACCACCATCAACGGCGAAATCGTAGTATTTTCTAACGGTTACCAATCCGTTAATTTTAGTTTAGTCAATGCATTGGGGCAACAAATATTTTCTAAAAACACAACAATTACAAACTCAGAACATTTAATTCTAAATCACAAAAAAATAGCAAAAGGAATTTATTTTTATCAAGCAGAAGCGGTGAAGGACAATGGAGAAATCGTTGTTTTTAGTGGGAAGGTTTTGTTTTGAGGAATAAAAATCAATCCCTCTAAATCTCTTCCGTAAAAAAACGGAACAAGCTATCCGCCAAGGGAGACCTGTATTCGTTTTTATTGTAAATTGTTTTGTTTATTCAACTTGTCTATTTTTAATTTAAGCAAAAACATCACTCCAATTGATTATAACAAGTTTTTACAGCTACAACCACAAAGTAAAAATATAAAAAAAGCGAAACGTTTATTTTTTCGAATATTTAATAAATTTCAACACCATTTGTGATTCTTACTGCATTTTTTGATTTATCTTTGTATATTGTTGGTGTGAATAGATGCAAAGTTAGCTCTAAAATTACGCTCATTTTTATAATGAACTGTATTGAAGTCGATTAACTTTCAACTATTTCACAAACACTGAAAACAAACTTGTTTATTATGAAGATTAAATACTTACATTTAACGCTACTTGCTAGTATTGTACTGTTATATAGTTGTGGAGAGGTAGAAAAAAAAGAGCAAACCATAAAAGAACCTATAAAAAACAGGGTTGCAACTGGAACGGTTTTAAATCACGGAAAAGAAGTTCCTATAAAATATGGAGGTTTGTTCAGAATGAATGAAAGTTCATCTTTTAAAACGTTATTCCCACAAAATATTGGAGACTTGGTTAGTGTACATATTGCAGGTCAAGTGTATGAGGGGTTAGTAAAACTCAATAATAAAACGTTAGAAGTAGAGCCTTGTATCGCCAAAAGTTTTACTCCAAATGAAGATGCTTCTGTGTGGACTTTTAAATTAAATGAAAATGTATTTTTTCATGATGACGAATGTTTCCCAAAAGGAAAAGGAAGACAAGTAAAAGCCGCAGATATTAAGTACTGTTTAGATTTACTTGGGACAGCCTACCCACAAAACACCAATTTCTATGTTTTACAAAATAAAGTAATGGGAGTAAACGAGCATTACAAATCAACAGGAGAAGGTAATAAAGTAGATGGAGGAGTAAAAGGAATAAAAGTAATTGATGATTACACTTTAGAAATTTCACTTTACAACTCTATCTCGTTTTTCCCAAAATTGATGGCTCACAATTCTTGTTGGATTTTCCCAAAAGAAGCATTTGAGAAATACGGAGAAGAAATGAGAACACATACTGTAGGAACTGGACCTTTCGTTGTTCAAGCAATAAAAGAAGGTAATCAAGTTCGTTTGAAACGAAATCCTAATTATTGGAAAAAAGATAAATTTGGAAATCAATTGCCTTACTTAGATTTAGTAAAAATTACATTTACTAAAGATAAAAAATCTGAATTATCTAATTTTAAGAAAGACAATTTAGACATGATTTCTAAATTACCTGTGGATGAAATGGAAGCAGTACTCGTTGGACTTGACGAAGCTGTAAAAGGAAACAATACTCCATTTGACTATCAACAAACATCGGCGTTAGAAATTCTGAATTATGATTTTTCGCATCATAAAGAAATTTTTAAAGATGTGAGAGTTAGAAAAGCTTTTTGTTATGCTATAAATAGAAAAAGTATTATTCAATACACGCTTAGAGGCGAAGGAGAACCTGCTGTTCATGGCATTGTTCCAAATTCTAGTAGTTATGACAACTCTGTAATAAAAGGATTTACCTATGACCCCGAAAAAGCTCGAAAACTTTTAGCTGAAGCAGGATATCCTAATGGAGAAAACTTTCCAAAAGTAACACTCACACTAAGTGAAGGAGGAGGAAGAAATAGTCGTATCGCTGAAGAAGTTTACAGTATGTTGAAGAAAAACTTAGGCATACACGTAGATGTTGACATTATACCATTCACTACAATTTTAGAAAAAATGAATAATGGAACATTAGATTTCTACAGAAGGGCTTGGGTAGCAGATTATCCAGATGCTTCTACGTTTTTAGAAATGTATTACGGTAAATCTGTACCAAAAGAATTATCGGAACCATCTATGATTAATACTTCTAGGTATCAAAACCCAGAATTTGATGCCGTTTTTGAGGAAGCAATGAAAGCATCAGACGAAAAAGAGCGAGTTAAACTTTATCAAAAATGTGATCAAATTTTAATTGACGACGCTGCTACGCTTCCTATTTTCTATTCTGACTACGTTAGACTTGTAAAATCTAACATCATAGGATTTCCAATAAACTCAATGGATTATAGAGATTTATCTACCGTATTTATCTCATCAAAAAAATAAAGTAAAATGAAAAATAAATTAGTTTTTTCTGTTATAATTTTAGCTTCGATAAGTGCTTGTGTTCCTGCAAGAAAATTTGAAGACATTCAAAAAAAAGAAAAAGCTTGTGCTGATGAAGTCACACAAGTAAAAGCTCAAAACTTAGCTTACGAAACAAAGAACACTGAACTAACATCTAGATTGGATGTGTTAAGCGGAAGTGTTAATCGTCTAAAAGCTGACACTTCTTTACTCGGTCGTTCTTTGAGAATGAAAGAACGTCAATACGATAAAA
>WFNC01000521.1 GCA_015488785.1 Flavobacteriales bacterium
GTTTTTATGCTGCTTTTTTACAAGTAAAATCCATTTCAAACGTAGTGTTTATAGGGTGCGAAACTTGAGTATTTAATAAATACAATGCAACCTTTATTATCAAAATAAAGTCTAATCAAATAGAAAAGCTAGCATGACAAATGAGCAATTAATTAATAAATGTAAAAAGGGAAATGCTCGTGCCCAAAGAATGCTTTACGACAAGTTTGGACCTAAATTGATGGCTATTTGCTATCGTTATGCTGAAAATTCCGAAGAGGCAAAAGATATTTTGCAAGACGGTTTTATTAAAATATTCGAAAATCTAGAAAAATATTCTGGTTTTGGATCATTGGAAGGTTGGATGAGAAGAATTGTTGTAAATACAGCCTTGGATAATATTAGAAAAAACAAAAAATTAAAATTAAATTCAGACATAGATGATTTAGATTATAAGCTCGCAACAAATAGCTATATAGAAGAAAAATTGGCAGCAGAGGATTTACTAAAAATACTCAGCGAAATTCCAATCGGATACCGAACCATTTTTAATCTATATGCAATAGAAGGTTATTCGCACAAAGAAATAGCAGAACAACTCTCCATAGCTGTTAGTACATCTAAATCACAATATTCTAGAGCTAAAGCTCTATTAAGAGAACGAATAATAAAAATGAATTTACACAGTAGATAACAACATTGATAAAAGACTAAATGAGCAATAATAAATATAACATAGAAGAAGTTTTTAAATCTGAATTAGAAGATTTTGAAATGGATATGCCTCAAAATGCTTGGAGCAATATCTCGAACAATATAAATGCGCCTGTTTCTTCAAGTTTACTTTCTGGAACGGTAGCCCAAGTGGTTACGTTGTTTGCAGTTGCAGGAATAATAGGAGCAGTAATTACATTCTCAATTACAAATCAGACTGAAAAAGAAAACCAGGCAGAACAACCAGTCATTGAAGTAGAGAAAAAGAGTGAAGTTAAGCATGAAGAAGTCATTACTAAAGAAACAAGTAAAGAAGAAAAGTCTATTGCAGAAGAGCTTAAACCTCAGAAAGTTGTTGAGAAAGAAATTACAACCTACATTGTAGAAAAGGAAAAAGAAGAACAAAATAGAACACCTGTCAACACAATCAATAATGCTAAGGTAGAAACAACACAACCAACTGAAGCAACATCGTTTTTGAATGAACAAACTGAAACAACGGTAAATGAAGAAGTAGCGGAAGATAATAGTGTAGAAGAAATAAAAATCATTGAAGTTAATTCAATAGAGATTGTTGCTGATATTTTTGCCTCTCCAGTTGGGGGATATGCACCCCTTTTGGTTGAGTTTAGTCATGCTACAAAAAACGTAAAATCAAATTGGAACTTTGGAGATGGAGTAGAATCTGAAGCACAAAAAGTAACGCATACTTTTAATAAACCAGGGACTTATACTGTAGAATTATTGTTGACAAGTAAAGATGGAACAACGAGTGTAGCTCAATCTGTAATAGAGGTTCTGTCAACAAGTAAAATTGAAAGTATTCCCAATATATTTACACCAAACAACGATGGAGAGAATGATTTATTTGTTATTAAATCAAATGACATAAAAGAATTTTCGTTATTTATATTCGAAAGAAACGGAACAGCTGTATATGAAACAAATGATATAGAAAAAGGTTGGAATGGAGAAAATAAGTACGGAGAACAGGTTTTAGAAGGGAAATATTTTTACCTAATTAAAGCTGTTGGAACAGACGGAAAACAGTATAAAGAAAAAGGAGTCGTAAGGTTAGAAAGATAATTTTGATAGTCTTTATACTTTCGTTGTAGCACATTTGAGAAATGACTATAAAAAACTCTGATATTAACATTTTTAGCAGTAACAATATTATCGTGTAAAACCAACACGAAAAAAAATAAAGCAGATATGAAAATCACTTTGAGAGAAGAAAACGGAAATAAATTATTGTCGTTTGAATCAAAATCGAAAGACGAAAAAGGAATCATTACTGATTTAGAATATGTTCTTGACAAAATAAACAAAGAAAGAATAATTGATAAGAATCAAGTCTTATTTTATATTGATGCAACAAACGGAAACATCTTTATAGCAGGTTATGATAAAGAAACGGAAGAGGTGTTTGACAATAACGGAATTGGAGTTGAGTTTTCGGACTTTTGGAAAGAAAGTGATAATGCCTATGAATTTGATGAAATTGTAATTAATTCGATCGAGAAAGCATTGAATTCAGATGTCGGAAAAATGACTAAAACGAAATATAAAATCTTTTACCAAACGGAATTGGAAGATGCGGAAAGAATAAAATAAACGTGCTACAACAATCAATAAAAACAATAA